>JAGPDJ010000001.1:0-24641 GCA_018057635.1 Ferruginibacter sp.
CAGTATTCCATTTTTCTTAGTGATGGGGCCTTAAACCAGGTAAAAACAACTACGGCAAGTGTCATACATCCGCCAAAAACCACTGATGTTACGGTTCCCATCAATTTTGCAGCAACCCCGCTTTCAAACTGGCCCAGTTCATTGGAAGAATTGATGAACATACTGTTTACAGACATAACCCTTCCACGCAATTCGTCAGGCGTTTTTAATTGCAGGATGGTGCTTCTAACGATCACACTTACTCCATCCATACAGCCGCTTACCAGCAATGCTGCAAAAGATAACCAGAATACTTTTGAGATGGCAAAGAGGATGATACATATCCCAAAACCGGCAACTGCAAAAAACAGGATACGTCCCTGTTGCCGCTGCAGGGGGCGGATAGTCAATGCCGTTACTGTTATGATTGATCCTATATCTGTTGCAGCATTTAGCCATCCAAAACCTATGGGGCCAATATCAAGGATATCTTTTGCAAATACAGGAACCAGTGCAACAGCGCCGCCAAACAATACTGCAAAAAGATCCAGTGACAATGCACCCAGTATTTCTTTTGTCTTGAAAACATAACTCAATCCTTCCTTAACACTTTGCCAGGTTTTGGTCTTAACCTGAACAAAAACTGGTTTAACGGAGAGCTTATGTAGAAAAAAATACCCGACTGCAACAAGGGTAAGTACAACCAAAAAACTGAGGTTGATTCCAATAAAAGCAATGAGGAAACCGGCACTCGCATGTCCAATGATTGAGGCAACAAGCCAGGTTGCCGAACTGATAGATGCAGCTGAAGGAAGCGATTCCTTGGGTACAATCTGCGAGATCATGGCCGAAAATGTGGGACCTGAAAATGCCCTGATAGCGCCAGTGAGCCCTATTACTATACAAATAAGTATTGCTATTGTCCAGTGGTGCAAGTTATCATTCGTGTAACTGGCAGATAAAATAATGAGCAGGAAAATACAAAAGGTATATGCCAATACGCATCGCAACAGTAATTTCCTTTTTTCATTGATGTCAATATAATGTCCTGCATACAAAGCAAGCGACAGGGCAGGTATTACTTCAGAAAGACCAACGAATCCCAGGGCAAGTTTACTATCTGTGAGCAGGTAGATCCACCAGCCTATAACCGTACCTGTCATACGGATGCCCATAATGTAAAGGCAGCGCCCGATGATGAAATTTTTAAATTCGGGAATGCTGAAAATGCTGTAAGGATTTTTGTTAACTCCTGTTATGGGCAATTAGAAATATGTTTTTACAAATATAAATTCATTTTATGCCGGAGAAAAATTTAAGGCAGGCTGATAAAATGCTGTCCATCATCATATTCTTTATCGAGGGCATCAATAACGGTTTTTAAATGAGTTTCGTTACCCAGGAAATCGGCATTGCTGGTATCTATAAACAGTGTTTTGATATTGTGTTGTTTGATATATGCAGTATAAGTTTCCTGTAATGAAAATAAGTAATCATTTGGGATACTTTGTTCATAAGTGCGGTTTCTTTTTCGTATATTCTCCTGGAGTTTATTTACCGGTGAATGCAGGTAGATGAGTATATCCGGCTGAACGATTTGGGGATTTATGATTTCAAATAATTTTTGATACAACCTGAATTCTTCATCAGGTAAATTTACTTTTGCAAAAAGCAGGCATTTGGTAAACAGGTAATCTGAAACAGTTACTGTATGAAACATATCTTTTGTTTGCAACAGGTCTTTCAGTTGCTTATATCGTTCGGCCATGAAAAAAAGTTCCAGAGGAAATGCATACTGTTCAGGGCTTTCATAGAATTTAGGCAGGAAAGGATTATCTGCAAATTCTTCCAGAACCAGCCTCGCCTGAAAGTGTTTACTCAGCAAATGAGCTAGTGTTGTTTTGCCGGCACCGATGTTCCCTTCAATGGTTATAAAATTATACTTCATCCTGCTGCAAAATAAGTGGAAACAATTTACTGTGAATTATTTTTTTTTCACATCCAGTTTATCCGGGCATTTTAGTAGTAAATGGTGGTTAGATTCATGCAGCACCGGATGAATGAAATTGGGCGAAAGTTCATTTAACGGCACCAAAACAAAACGCCTGTATTGGATAGCAGGGTGTGGGATTACCAGGTTTTCAGTAAGGACCACTTCTTTACCAAAAAATAAAATATCAATGTCAATGATACGTGGAGCATTTTTTTCTGTTCTAACTCTGCCCATTTGTTTTTCAATGGATAAAATGGCTTGCATTGTTTGTTCAGCAGTGAGGTTTGTTTCAACGATCAATACCTGGTTCAGGAAATCGGGCTGGTCAGTTTTTCCCCATGCTGCTGTTTGATAAAGCCCGGATTGCCTGCTTACTTTACCAATTTTTTTTTCAATGATTGAAATCGCTTTCTTAAGTTGCAGCCTGCAGTTGCCCATGTTGCTGCCGGTAAGCAGGTATATTTTATTCATTTGTCAGTTGAAGCCGTTTATCAAATTCAAAAATTTTGGTTGAAGTAATTTTTACCTTTCCGGAATCAGGGTGCCTTGGGTTGATAATGAAATTATTCTCCGGTTCTACAATTGCCGAAGGCACTTTCAGGAAAAGTGATTGCTGTGTTCTTAAAAATTCATCTCCTATATATTGCGAATAGGTATAATCATCTTTCCAGCCTTTTTTTAAACGGGATCCCATGATCACAGCGGGTTTGATATGGTCAGGTATTGTAATTGTTACGATGTGGTAGTCTGCAGGTTGTTTAAATTTTTTCAGGTTTACCAGTATCTCCAGCACAGCAAGCGAAATGTTTTCGGTACAATATACAGCATGCATGCCAACAGAGTTCCACCTGCCCCCATAAAGCCTGGAGCCATTGCCGGAAAGGTCTTTTTTATATTCCCCGCTTGCAAGCCTGTAAATAGTCATGATAATATTCCGTGTTCTATTCTTCCCAATTGGGTTAGTATTTTTTGTATGCCGTCATAATTTGTAAGTGAAACAAATGAAAGTTCACCTTCCAGCATCGGAGGGTTTGAATGAAGCCACTCATAAAAAAGGCTTGTTTTCCCAAAAACTTTTTTACCCTTGTTTAGCACATCGTTTATCTGGTGAAATCTTTCAGCATTAATAGGGGCAAATGTTCCATTGTTTTTTGCATAACGCTGAAGCGTTCTTTCACTAACATGCAAAATAGCAGCCCATTCTGCAAGGGTAAACGGAGTTTTATCTGCAGTTTTTTTAAATTCTGCAAAAGTGAAATCCTTTACTAATGGAATATTCTTTAAAGGGATATATTGTACAGCCGGTTCATTTAACTTATTAGAAATGCCAGCCTGTTTCACTTTCGTTTTTGCAGGGGCTCGTTTGATATTTTTCATAACTACGACATTTGTCACCAAATTTACGACATTTGTCATTAAAATTGAAGTTATTTTAAATTATTTGCGATAGCTTTGCCTCATTAAAGTGTTACCATGCAACAATATAGCCAGTTAAAGGCTTTTTTAGCGATTCTAAATGCCAGTTTTCGTTCCATTCTCAGTACTCCGACTTCATTGTTCTTCAGTTTTTTATTCCCCGTAATTTTCATATTTATCTTTGGTTCTTTTGGCGAAGGGAATGGTGTTCATTATAAAATAGCACTATCAGATAATAGTGATACAACCAACGAAGTATATGATAGCATTAAAGTAAACCCGTTAATTACCATTGTTTCGTTTAAGAAACCCGATGGCAGTTCTGATACTGCAGCTAAAAGAATTGCCCTTGTTAAAGACAGGATATCTGCCATTGTAAGTATCCAAAAACAAAAAGACAGTTCAGGGGTTTTCCGTTATGTTATTTACGATACATCAACAAACGCCAGCGGGAATGCAATTGCAGCATTGCAGCAGGTTTTTTCTAATATTACAAATACCATCGCATTAAAAAAACTGCCACAAAATTCAAAGCCGGCAGTTGTGCCCCACGTTTATGCAGTGAGGGAATACAGGAACATAGATTTTGTTTTACCCGGGATGCTTGGTTTTTCTATTTTATTCTCCACATTATTTGGAATTTCATTCATCTTTTTCCAGTTCAGGCAGCAACTTATTTTAAAGCGATTTTATGCAACGCCGGTGAGCAGGATGAATATTTTATTGGGAATTGGAATAAGCCGGCTCGTTTTTCAACTGATTAATGTAGTAATGCTGATTGCCATGGGGTACTTTTTTATGAATTTTACACTGGTACACGGGTTTCTTACTTTCATTGAAATGGTTGTACTTACCATATTCATGCTCCTGCTTTTGCTTGGAGTAGGATTGATCTTCAGCAGTATTGTGAAGTCTGATACTGCTATCCCGTTGCTGATAAATTTGTTTGCATTTCCCCAGATGTTGCTTGCCGGAACATTTTTTTCAATTGAAGTTTTCCCGGTATGGCTGCAAAAGATCTGTCTCTATGGTTTACCGCTAACTCAATACAATGATGCCATGCGTAAATTGTCATTTACCGGCCTGCACTTATGGAATTGCTGGAAAGAGTTGGGCATTCTCGCCATTTGGATGGGTATAATTTATGTTGTTGCAATTAAAGTATTTAAATGGGAATAAACTATGAGGTTAATTAAGGGAGTAATACTGGCTGTTACAGGATTGTTTATTGTAGTAACATTGTTTTCATTGCTGATGCCTTCCCGGGTAATGACGGTGAAGTCTGTTGTAATTCATGGAAATGTTCCGGAAGTATTTGAAAAGATTTCCAACCTTGAAAACTGGAAACAATGGCATCCTGTTTTTATGCAGGATACTACTGCAGTACGTTTCAGCAACCCGTCTTTTGGCAATCATGCATTTGCAGAATGGACTAAGAACGGAAAGCAAATTAAATTGCTTGTTACAGCATTAGTCCCGGGGCAACTGAATGCTTCTTTGCTGCGTGATGGTGCAATTGAATCGGATAATATAATCCTGGTTACCCCGTTAAATGACCTTAACAATGTGCAGGCAGAATGGAGAGTTGTTACAAAACTGAAATGGTATCCTTGGGAAAAATTTTCAGGGATATTCATTGATAATATTACCGGGCCCGGTTATGAAACGGCACTGAATAATTTGAAAGAACTGATTGAAGGGAAACCTTAGCAGCTAACCCGGAAAACTGATCTTACCCATAGTGATAGCGGGCATATTTGGTAACAAGTCACCATTAACAGAGAATATTTCGGGGCTTCCACAAATGCATTCATTGGCTAAAATTGCAAATAACACAGCCTCTTTGGCATCGGGATCAATGCCCAGGTGTTTGGTTGAAAAAAATGTGCAGCCCGGTAACTGAGCTTGCAGGAATTGCATCAGCAATGGGTTGTGCACTCCGCCGCCACTGGTATATATGCATACATTTTCATTGTTTCTAAAATTGCTGTTGATGGCTTCCGCAATGTTATCTGCAGAAAATTTAGTAAGCGTACACAATGTATCTTCTATACCAAGTGAGTTTGTTCCTGAACGATCTTTAGCCGCATGCAGGTAATTGAGGTTGAATAATTCCGGCCCGGTCGTTTTTGGAAAAGGTATTTTAAAAAAAACATCATCTTTTAGGGCTGTTAATAATTCATGGTTGATATTACCTTGCCGGGCAACTGCAGCATGTTCATCAAAATGTTTCCCGGGAAAATGCTGCTGGATCAATGCATCCATCAATGTATTGCCGGGCCCGGTATCTGAGCAAATAATTTCTGCTGCTTTTAAATTACCCGGAAGATATGTGAAGTTTGAAATGCCCCCGATATTGAGTAATATCCTTTCTTCTCCTTCTTTACTGAATAATAAGTAATCGCCATAAACAGCCAGTGGAGCGCCCTCACCACCGGCAGCTACATGTTTTTGCCTGAAATCGCTGATGGTTATGATACCTGTCTTTACAGCAATATGATCACCATCTCCAATCTGCAATGTTCCATTAATTTTATATTCGGGAAACAGCCGGCTTTTGGGTGAATGAAAAATTGTTTGGCCATGGCTGGCAATAAAGTCTATTTGTTCCTTTTTAATCTTCCATTGCTGCATGCATTCATTTACCATTTCGGCATGTTTTATGCCAATGGCTTCATTCAATAAGCACAGGTGCCGGAGGTCAATATTTTTTTTAGAAAAAACAGCTTTCACTTCAAGCTTAAAACCGGTATCATACGCAATCGTTGTAAATTCTTTTATTGTGATAGTTGTTTCAAGTCCATTTCCTTTTATTTCACACAAGGCTATATCCAAACCATCCAGAGAAGTTCCGCTCATGAGCCCAATTGCCAGGCGTGAACTTTTGGAAGCTACCTGTATTAATTTTTGGATGTTCTTATTCATTTTTGTTGTATAAAATTTAGATTCCGTTTGATGCCTTTGAATTTTGACCTTTTTAATGGAGAATCGCGGAAAATATTCTTAAAACCTTCTTCTGTAAGCGCTTCCCAGTCGGATGTTGTAAAATTGAGTATTTCGGGAATTGGTTTGAATTTAATTTCATGTGTTGGTTTTGCAAATCTGTTCCAAGGGCACACATCCTGGCAAACATCACAGCCAAACATCCAATTGCTGAATTTGCCTTTCATGTAATCCGGTACCAGGGAATCTTTCAGTTCAATGGTGAAATATGATATGCATTTGCTCCCATCTATTACTTTGCCAGGAAGAATGGCTTCAGTAGGGCAATGATCAATACACTTAGTGCAGGTGCCGCAATAATCTTTTACATATGGATTATCATAATCAAGATCAAGATCAAGTATTAATGTAGCAATAAAAAAATAAGAACCATTCTTTTTATTGATCAGGTTCCCATTCTTGCCAATAAAACCGAGCCCGCTTTTTTGTGCCCAGGATCTTTCAAGAACTGGAGCACTGTCAACAAACCCTCTGCCATTAATGTCCCCGGTTTTAAGTTTGATTAATTCTATAAAGGTTTTCAATTTTTCCCTGATCACTTCATGATAATCTGTACCAAAAGCATATTTGGAAATTTTGGGAGCGGAGTTATTTTGTTTTTCAGTAGGAAAATAGTTTAATAATAACGTAATTACCGACTTTGCTCCTGGCACCAGCCTGGCAGGGTCTACCCTTTGGTCAAAATAGTTTTCCATGTAGTGCATCTTTCCATGCATACCTTTATTCAGCCAGCTTTCCAGCCTTTTTGCATCATGATCAAGGTACACAGCTTTAGAAATGCCGCAATGGTCAAAGCCAAGCGCAGTAGCTGTTTGTTTGATATGTAATGTAACCGGTGTTTTTTTATACATTATTTTAAAATACAGTCACTGGAATAAAACAGGTAATTCGTGAACTATAAAAATACAAAACAGAGGGGGTACTTTATAATTTAATCGCGATGTATTAAGAATGGGATGTAATCAAACTGGTATAAAAGCAAAACCAATTTGCTGGCTGTTCAGCAGCAAGTAATTGAACAGGCTATTAAAAATACATGAATAACGGGTGTGGAATTAAATTTTTATTTCATATCCAATAGTGCCAATAAGTTCTATGAATCCAAAACTATGTTTGGCCCTGATGCCTTTTAATTGCGTGCTGTTTGAAAGTGCATTAACATATTTTACAAATCCAGTTTTACCTGTAAATTCAAGGAAAAAGCGGTTCAGCGGATAAAACCTGGCACCTGCTTCCATGCTGATATTATAACCGGCTATGTGAAAATCATTGTTAAATTTATCGCCTCTCCAAGTGAAATCTGTGCGTGGTATATTGATCCCGGCCCCAACCTTCCATACATAACTTACTAACGTACGGTTATTACGGGTTTTAAGTAAATTATGTTGCTGTACATAATTGATGTGAAGCCAGTTGGCTCCATCTGTATGTTCAAAATGCAAAAATGAACCGGGGGTAAGTATACTGTCAGCATACACCGGTTTATTGTCAATGGTTCCTGATACCAACACAGTCTGCCCATCTGTAACAATATATTTTGCGTGGTCAAAATTCAATTCCAGCGCTTTTGTGTGGGCTTTATTTAAGTAAAAGCCGATCCTGTAATTGTATTGCGGTATTGAAATGTCAAGCGGTTTTTTTAAAATGGCGTCCAGGTCGGGCCTGTCTTTTGCCCTCGCATGGTGTAATTTAAAATCATTGCCATTGGGCATCCTGAAATGAATATTACTTTTCGTATACCATTCAGTGTTATAACCCCATTGTAAATAAACTCCTTCAATGAGCCTGTTCTTTTTTTGTGCAGAGATTGATGCGGTATTGATTAAAGTAAATAAAAGAAAGAATAATTTTCGCATAAAGTACTTCTTGTGGAATGGGTGCAAAACTATAAAAATTTTGTAAATCAATGTGTAAATATTTTGAATGTTTTCTTTAAAAATGTATTAAGTGTTTCGCATGGCATTTGAGATAGGCCGTTAATGTTTATCACGCATGTGTATGATTGAAACTGTTATTGTTCATAAATGAGTTTATTTTTTTACATCAGGTTAAATAAAACCTGAAACATTAGCATGAAAAGCTTTCCGGGTCTGCAATGCGGACAGTTTTTATGATTTTTTCATGACATAATTACCATATTTTATTTTGGATTTGTATTTGCAGTCTGTGTGTAAACCATATCACACAATCAAATACTATGAATTTTAATAATTTTACCATTAAAGCATCTGAAGTTGTACAAAGTGCACAACAACTGGCTTTTAATGACAAGAATCCAAATATTGAAACTGAGCATATCCTGAAGGCATTGCTTAATATGGAAGATTCTCCCATTGATTACCTGCTCAAGAAAAATAATGTAACTGTTAACCTGGTTGATAATAAGTTGACTGAGCTGATCAGTAAATTACCAACAACTACCGGAGAGCCAGCCAAGGCGTTGGGCCGGGAAGCCAATAATGTTTTATTAAGGTCTGGTGCCGTATTAAAAACATTTTCTGATGAATTTGTTACACCTGAGCATATACTACTTGCCATTGTGCAGGGTAATGATGCCGTTGCTAAACTATTAAAAGATGCGGGTTTAACAGAAAAAGGTTTGGTAACTGCTATTAAGGATTTAAGGAAGGGGTCAACAGTTTCATCTCAAACACAGGAAACACAATTCAATGCACTGAATAAGTATGCCAAAAATTTAAATGAACTCGCACGTGCCGGAAAACTTGATCCGGTTATAGGCCGTGATGAAGAGATCAGGAGAACACTGCATATATTGAGCCGCAGGTCAAAAAACAATCCCATACTGGTAGGAGAACCGGGTGTGGGTAAAACGGCTATAGCAGAAGGGCTTGCCATGCGGATCATCAATGGCGATGTACCTGAAAACCTGCGTTCAAAGGTCATTTATGCACTCGACATGGGGCAGCTTATTGCGGGAGCGAAATATAAAGGCGAATTTGAAGAGCGGCTTAAATCTGTAGTGAAGGAAGTCGGCTCAAGTGACGGGGAGATCATATTATTCATAGATGAGATCCACACATTGGTAGGTGCCGGTGGCGGTGACGGTGCTATGGATGCTGCTAATATCTTAAAACCGGCATTGGCCCGGGGCGAATTACGAGCTGTTGGTGCAACTACATTATCGGAATACCAGAAATTTTTTGAAAAGGATAAAGCACTGGAACGCCGTTTTCAAAAAGTAATGATCGATGAACCATCTGTAGAAGATGCAATTTCTATTTTAAGAGGATTGAAAGACAGGTATGAAACGTATCACCATGTGCGCATAAAAGATGAGGCGATCATTGCGGCAGTTGAATTATCCAGCCGTTATATATCTGATCGTTTTTTACCGGATAAAGCGATCGACCTGATTGATGAAAGTGCGGCCAAACTTCGTCTTGAAATGAACTCGATGCCCGAAGAACTGGATAAACTGGAAAGGCAGATCAGGCAACTGGAAATTGAAAGGGAAGCCATCAAACGGGAACATGATGAAGCGAAACTTAAAAATCTGAATACAGAGATAGCTAACCTTTCTGTTGAACGGGATACTTATAAGTCTAAGTGGAAAAAGGAAAAAGAGATCGTAGAAAAAATACAAAATGGAAAAGCTTCTATTGAACAATTAAAACAGGAAGCAGAACAGGCTGAAAGAAATGGCGATTATGGAAGAGTTGCTGAAATACGTTATGGTAAAGTTAAGGACCAGGAATCACTGATCAGCGAACTTACCCTTCAGCTTGATTCATTGTCTGAAAAACGGTTATTGAAAGAAGAAGTAGATGCAGAAGATATTGCTGAAAGCATAGCCAAGGCAACCGGAATACCTGTTATGAAAATGCTGCAGAGTGAACGGGAAAAACTATTGCACCTGGAAGAAGAATTGCACAAAAGGGTTATCGGCCAGGAAGAAGCCATTGAAGCAGTGTCTGATGCGATCAGGCGCAGCCGTGCAGGTTTGCAGGATCCGCGTAAACCAATCGGTTCTTTCATATTCCTTGGTACCACAGGTGTTGGTAAAACTGAGCTTGCAAAAGCACTGGCAGAGTACCTCTTTGATAATGATAACATGATGACCCGCATAGATATGAGTGAATACCAGGAGAAACATACCGTGAGCAGGCTGATCGGTGCACCTCCGGGATATGTTGGATACGATGAGGGCGGACAGTTAACAGAAGCTGTTAGACGTAAACCATATTCTGTAGTGTTATTGGATGAAATTGAAAAAGCACACCCGGATGTTTTTAATATCCTGTTACAGGTATTGGATGATGGCAGGCTGACTGATAACAAAGGCCGGGTGGTAAATTTTAAGAATACGATCATTATCATGACAAGCAATATGGGCAGCCATGTGATACAGGAAAATTTTGAAAAAGTTACTGAAAAGAACAAAGAAGAAATTGTTGACAGAACAAAAGTTGAGGTTATCAATTTATTGAGACAAACCATCCGCCCCGAATTTTTAAACAGGATTGATGAGGTAATCATGTTCCAGCCACTAATGAAGAATGACATTAAAGGCATCATCAGTATACAATTACAAGGTTTGAAAAAAATGCTGGTTAATAGTGGCATCGACCTCCAGTTCAGCGATTATACACTGGATTACCTGGCAGAGAATGGTTTTGATCCCCAATTTGGAGCGAGGCCACTTAAAAGGTTGATTCAAAAGCAGATAGTAAATCAATTGAGCAAGCGTATACTCGCTGGAGATATTGATAAAACCAAACCCGTAGTGGTAGATGTATTTGATGGTACGGTAGTGTTCAGGAATGAAACAATAGCAAAGCAGCCTGTATAAAGATGGGTTTAAGAAATAAATAACATTTTATATTATATTGATTATCAGTATTAAACAAAGGTTTTTTTAGAAATATTCGATGTGGATTTTCGTAGCATTTTAAAAAATACTATCTTCATCGGGTTCAGATATAAAAAATAAACAATTAATTAGTTTACATAATATGTTTGTTTTCATTACTAAATGAAGCAAACATTAGCAAGAAAAGTATAAATATGGCATTTAAAAAAGAAGTGGTTGAAATAATTGAACCAAGAGACGTTTTTGTTGGAAATGTTAAGGCAGAAGTAACATTGGAAGAGTTCGGTGAATATGAAAGTGAGGCATGTGCCAAGGCAAATGAAATAGTTAAAAAATTACTTGTTGATTACGATGGTAAGATCAGGTTTAATTTCAGGCATTTTCCGCTGACCAATATTCACCAACGTGCATTGAAAGCCGGAGAAGCTGCTGTAGCAACTGCACAGGATGGCAAATTTTGGGAAATGCACAATATCCTGTTCGCAAACCGCAGAAATCTTGGAACAACCAGTTTGAAATTACATTCAAAAGAAGCTGGTGTTAATAACAAACGTTTCCTGGATGAACTGGTTAACGCTACTTATGGATGGCAGGTTCAGGGCGATTTAAGGGAAGGTTTAGACAGGGGAGTGAAAGATGTGCCAACATTTTTTGTAAATGGTGAAAGGGTAACCGGAAAAGCCACTTACGAAGAATTGAGTAAAGCTATTGAAGCTGCACTTAAAAAAGTAAAGAAGAAACCTGCTGTTAAACAAAAAGCTAAAGCTGCTTAAAACAGCTTAAGATAAATAATATTTGCTCCTGTTTTTACAGGAGCTTTTTTATTTCCCAAAGGTTTGGTTAATTTAGAATGTTATATGGTAAATTTAAAAACCATCATAAAAAAATTTGATAAGCAGGGAGAAAAAACCGGCTGGACCTACATTGAGTTTCCCCAAAAAATAGCTCAACAACTGAAGCCCGGCAATAAGCGATCGTTCAGGATAAAAGGCACCATTGATGAATATAAGATCAGTGCTGTGGCTCTGATACCGATGGGCGAAGGTGATTTTATTATGGCGCTGAATGCAGCGATGCGTAAAGCCATCAGGAAGAGAACTGGAGATACTGTTATGCTCCAGGTTGAAACAGATAATGAACCATTGAAAATTTCTGCTCTATTAATGGAATGTCTTTCAGATGAACCGGAAGCTGCAGCATTTTTTAATTCGTTGCCCGGTTCGCACCAGCAATATTTTTCCCGGTGGATTGAAAGTGCCAAAACAGATGCAACTAAAACAAAACGGATTGCTATGGCGATCAATGCATTTTCAAAAAAACTGGGTTATTCACAGATGATGCAGTTGCAGAAAAAAAACGCGTAAATCAGTCTTCTACTTCTATATAATATTGTAATAGTTCTTGTCCGTCTGCAACAACCCGCACCGGGAATGCATTTGGTAACTTAAACTGGTAACTGAAACTGATGGTACCACCATTGTCGGTAAAGTTCATCGGTTCAGGTTTTAATAATTTTTTTTCTTCCCCCATAACCAGGTAAATGTTTTTTATGGGAACCCTGCCATTGTAATAAAAACTGAACCTGTTTGCAACTTTTATTTTTGTTTTTATATATCCATTTAACGGGGAAGGTTTTTGTAAGCCCATTTTATAAGCGGCATTGGAAATTACCGGCAAAGCATAAAATTCTTTCAGGCTTTTAGGGCCGGCACCAAGTTGCCAGGCTTCATTATCCGGATAATGATCCAGGTTGAACAAAGCCCTGTCTGCAAAAAAATACTCACTGGTAAATTGTTTTGTAAATACACTCATTTTTGCATCTGTGTACCCACTCGCCTTTGCTGCGTCAATATAATACCATTGTTCCGGGCTTTGCCCCAGTTGTACTACATTCCAGGAATGGTTGATCTCATCAGCTTTGTTGTTAATGTCATCTGCATGGTATTTTACATAGCCATCTACAGAAAGGCAGCGTATATTGGCAAGGCTGCTCATTTCCTGGAACAGCATGGAAAACCCGAGTGGGGTTGTTTTACGCAACTGGATCACTTTTACCGGATCAATATTCTTTTTGTCATTGGCACGTGTTGCCTTTGGGTCAATGGCAATATTGTTTGCGATCCAGTAATATATTGCCCTGGCCTTGCTTTGTTTATCTGAAAAATTGCGTGTAATCGTATCCGCTATGGTTGCAACATTCAGGGTCTCAAGCGGGCCCAGTTTATTTACAAAACCGTCAATAGCTGTATAATTACTTTCCTGTGCAATTAAGATTTTACCGGAAAAAATGAAAAGCAGGGCAAATGCTAAAAGGATCTTTTTCATGGTATAAAAATAAAGAACCCAACGTTAAGGAAGTTAAAATAATTTCTATAATTGGATGGCTGTTGGTTTAATTATTTTATTCAGCATTTTTATTTTCTTTCAACCGCCGGAATTTTATCTTTTGTTCTTCAGTTAACATAGCATCTATTTTGAGGGCATTGTTTTTTCTGAGGGTACGGAGTTTTGCTTTTTTATCTGATGCTGTAAGTGTTGCATCATTTTCAATAGTTTCTTTTGCAGCTTTTGTTGATTGACTGATTTTTTTCAAATGTTGCTTTTGCTCCCTGCTCAGGTTTAGTTCACGAAAGATGTCTTTCCTGGGATTTTCTTGATGAAAAGTTTCACGTGAAATTACAGATGTATCAACAGGTTGTTTTAAAGGTGTTCGTTGGATCTGGGCTGATGAAGGATTTATTAAAATGAAAATAAAGATTGCGATACCAGATATTGATCTCATGTGGTTTATTTTAGCCCAATATAGATCAGGAACCTGGATGATGGTTTAATGTAATAAAAAAAATCCCCTGTATTTTAACAAGGGATTTTTTTTATTACATTATCTTAAGAACAATAATTCCCTGTATTTTGGTAACATCCAGCAGGTATCATCCACCATGAGTTCCAGTTTGTCAACATGGTACCTGATGGTATCGAAATATTTCCCTTTCACATTTTCACAATAAGCAATGGCTTTATCCCTGCTATGTGTTATTTCATTAGCTTTCTTTCTTTCCTGGATCATATTTTCAACATTGTCGCTGATAGTGTTGATATGCTCACTCATTTTTTCCAGGATCTGTTTCTGGTTGGCATAGGTATTTTCACCAAGCCCCGCTTCTTTTAAACCCCTGATGTTTTCTATCAGTATATTCTGGTACTTTAATGCAGATGGAATTACATAAGTAGAGGCAAGGTCGCCCATCACCCTGGCTTCTATCTGTACCTTTTTTATATAAGCTTCAAGCATGATCTCATGCCTTGCTTCCAGTTCTGGGAGTTTATATATATTATTATCAACAAACAGTTTTTTTACTTTATCGCTGATATAAGCGTCCAGGGCTTGTGGTGTTGTTTTGATATTTGCCAAACCTCTTTTTTTAGCTTCTTTTTCCCACTCATCGCTGTATCCGTCGCCTTCAAATAACACCTTTTTACTTTCAACGATATACTTCTGAATTACCTGCATGATGGCAACTTCTTTCTTCTCGCCTTTTTCAATATGGCCATCCACTTCAATTTTGAAATTTTTCAGGGTTTCAGCCATGATGGTATTCAACGTAGTCATCGGGCCGGCGCAATTGGCAGATGAACCTACCGCACGGAACTCAAATTTGTTACCGGTGAATGCAAATGGAGAGGTCCGGTTACGGTCTGTGTTATCCAGCATCAGTTCAGGAATGCTCTTATGGATATCCAGTTTCAGGATAGCTTCATCTTGTTCATCAAAATCGCCGCCTACTCTTTTTTCAATCTGGTTTAATACATCTGTGAGGTATTTTCCAATAAAAATAGACATGATAGCCGGTGGCGCTTCGTTGGCTCCAAGCCTGTGGTCATTGCCTTCTCCGGCTATAGATGCCCTGATCAATTCTGCATAATCATGAACTGCTTTGATGGTATTTACAAAAAAAGTAAGGAACATCAGGTTGGTCTTTGGTGTTTTACCTGGTCCTAAAAGGTTAACACCTGTATCTGTGCTCATGCTCCAGTTGTTGTGTTTACCGCTGCCATTGATGCCCGCAAATGGTTTCTCATGCAGCAATACCATCAGGTTATGCCTTTTGGCAACCCTTGTCATGATGTCCATCAAAAGGGTATTGTGATCAACGGCCAGGTTTGTTTCTTCGTAAATGGGTGCACACTCAAACTGAGCGGGAGCCACTTCATTGTGTCTTGTACGTAACGGGATTCCCAGTTTATAGGATTCCTGTTCAAAATCACGCATGAAAGCGTATATGCGTTCGGGTATGGCACCAAAATAATGATCCTCCAGTTGTTGCCCTTTGGCAGGAGCATGCCCGAATACGGTTCTGCCGGTAAGTAAGAGATCGGGCCTGGCATTGGCCAGACCAGCATCTACAACAAAATATTCCTGTTCCCAACCCAGGGTTGCATTTACTTTAGAAATGTTCTTATCAAAATACTGGCAAACATCTACGGCTGCTTTATCTAATGCAACCAGTGCTTTTAGCAAAGGTGTTTTCGTGTCAAGTGATTCACCGGTATAGGAAACAAAAATGGTTGGAATGCAAAGTGTTTTACCGTTACCGATCTCCATAATGAATGCAGGCGATGAAGGGTCCCATGCTGTATAACCGCGTGCTTCAAAAGTTGCCCTCAATCCACCACTTGGAAATGAAGACGCATCAGGTTCCTGCTGGATCAGTGCAGCTCCCTCAAATTCTTCAATGGGTGTACCATCACCTTTTAAGGTAAAAAATGAATCATGTTTTTCAGCAGATAAACCTGTTAATGGTTGAAACCAGTGAGTGAAATGCGTTACCCCTTTTTCTTCGGCCCATGCCCTCAAACCATTGGCAATATTATTGCCCATGGCCCGGTCAATTTTTTTACCACCTAATGTGGAGGCAAGCAAACTCTTATAAGCATCATCACTTAAATAATGCCTGGCGGTTTTTAAAGTGAAAACATTTTCATTGAAAATGGAAGTGATTCTTGGAGATGCATCCATATTGGCATCTGCACCATTTTTATTAAGCTTGTCAATAGCTTTGAATCGTAAAGAATTCATTTATTTAATTTTAGGACACAAAAAAACAATAATTTATTATAAAAACATAATTTATTTTGCCTTTTTCTGTCAAAAAATTTGTTTTAAACTAAAAATATAATACATATTTTATAATTTAATACGTAAGATTGTTTTAAGTTTATCCCAATTTATTCTACATAAAACCGGGGTTAGGATTAAAGGCAGGTAAAGACTCCGGTACCTGACAATGGAGCCGGTATTAGGCACTATATAGCCTGTAAAAAGAATCATGGTAAAGGCAACGAACAATCCCCATAGCACAAAATAATTTTCAGTAAAGGAATTTCTCCTGTATAAAATGATCATAAGAATAAACAGTAATTCATATATGAGTAGTTCAACAGCAAGTGGAATAAGGAAACGGGTTGGCGTATCCCAGATATAGGGACGTAAAAGGCCATGATCAATTGCGAGCGGAGCGTTTGTTGCAAAACTTGCCAGGCTGGGTTGGAGCCTGATTGTTTTTAATTGTGAACTGGCATCAGGAAGATCAAGGAAATCCTGTTGTCTTTGTGTAATTATTTTTAATGGTTCATAAGATGGTTTGATCACCTGCATTATAATGAGTAAAGCCAGGCCAGTAAAATAAACGGATGAAAACACGATCAGGGAATTCCATTTTTTCCGGCTGCTGATGATAAACCCGATCGTTGCCGGGACCATTGCAATTGCAAGGAAATTTCTCATGAAAAGCAATACAAAAAACGACAAACATGCAAATAAAAAATATTTTGTGGTCAATTTATTTTTCAGGGAGAAATACAATACATAACTGAATAATCCCAGCATGCTGAACACGACCAGGTCTTTGTGTATGCCGGATGAAAAATAAAGGGTTGATGGCAACAGGAAGCAGCCAATGATCACTGGCCAATACTGTTTTTTAAAAACATCGGCAAACACACGGTAAAATGCAATATGCCCAAAGAATCCTAAAAAATTAAATATCATACTATTGATATAATAATTTCCCCTGCTGAATATATTACAACAGGCCAGGAATTTGCCAATCATTGTGTTTTTAAGGTCGTTCCAGTATGTGCCAACAGAATGAAAGAATCCGTCATAGCCGTTTTGATAGTGCGATATAAATAAATCTTTAAAGAAATACCCGGGATCATTTATAAGCAGTTGGTATTCATTCCAGCCTGCTGTATTTAAGTTCCAGTAATCATTTCCCTGGGGATAGAACTTTTGCGACATCCAGCCAACCAGCAGCCCTGCGAATACTTTTAATAAGAATAATAAAGTAATTGTTTTAGTTCCCAGTCCTGCATTTTTAATAAATGGGATACGGTTTATTAAAAAACAACCTGTAGCTAGGAAAAAAGTAAATAAGATGTAATACAACCTTACTGAATTTTGATGTGGGAAGTTAGTTAAAATAATTACTTGTCAATTCCCTGATAAAGATTTGCAGTTAGTAACTTCGTGTTTTCTAATCATTCTCCGGTTAACAATTATGGAAATTACATCTCAAACAGCAGCCCAGTTAAGGATCACAGCAGAAGAATTTGAATTGATAAAGGAAAAACTGGGGAGGGTTCCTAATTTCACTGAATTATGTGCATTCAGCGGCATGTGGAGTGAACATTGCAGTTACAAGAATTCCATCAAATGGCTAAAAACGCTGCCAAGGGATGGTAAAAAGATGCTGGTAAAAGCCGGAGATGAAAATGCGGGCCTGATGGACATCGGCGATGGATATGGTGTAGTATTTAAAATTGAATCTCATAACCATCCATCTGCCATAGAGCCTTTCCAGGGTGCTGCAACCGGTGTAGGTGGAATAAACAGGGATATTTTTACAATGGGCGCCCGGCCAATCGCTTCACTCAATTCACTCCGCTTTGGAAATATCAATGATGCAAAAACGCAGCATTTACTCGCTGGCGTTGTTCATGGAATTGGCCACTATGGGAATTGTTTTGGAGTGCCTACTGTAGGAGGTGAGATATATTTTGAAAACTGCTATCATACCAATCCGTTAGTTAATGCAATGAGTGTAGGTATTGTGAAGAGCGGTGAAACTGTTTCAGCCACTGCTGAAGGAACGGGTAACCCGGTTTTTTTTGTGGGCAGTGCAACAGGAAAAGATGGTATAGGAGGCGCTTCATTTGCCAGTGCTGAGATAACTGCAGATAGTGCCGAAGACCTTCCGGCTGTGCAGGTTGGCGATCCGTTCCAGGAAAAAAAATTACTGGAAGCTTGCCTGGAAGTGATCCAGACCGGCGCCGTAGTTGGAATGCAGGATATGGGGGCAGCCGGAATTATATGCTCAACTGCAGAAATGAGTGCAAAAGGAAATGCAGGCATGAAAATAGACCTTACAAAAGTGCCAACCAGGCAGCAGGGCATGAAAGCATGGGAATTACTCTTGAGTGAAAGCCAGGAAAGGATGTTGCTGGTTGTACAAAAGGGTAAAGAAGATTTGGTATTAAAAGTATTTGAGAAATGGGATCTTCCATGCAGTCATATTGGCGATGTAACCGATGATGGCCAGCTTCGTTTTTATATGGGTGATCAGTTGGAAGCTGTTTTACCGGCAGCAGAACTGGTGCTTGGTGGTGGTGCTCCTCAGTATGACCGGGAATTCAAAGAACCGGCATACCTGAAAAAAATACATGATTTTGATGCTTCAGCAATTGCAGTTCCTGAAGACCTGAGGGCCATTGCAGAGCAACTCATCTGCCTTCCAAATATTGCCAGTAAACGATGGGTTTTTGAACAATACGACAGCATGGTGGGTGCAGGTAATACAAATACAAACGGCCCAAGTGATGCTGCGGTGGTTATTGCCAAGCCAACACACAAAGCACTGGCTTTAACAACCGATTGTAACAGCCGGTATGTTTATGCAGACCCATACAAAGGAACAATGATTGCAGTTGCAGAAGCGGCACGAAATATTGTTTGCAGTGGCGGGTTACCCATTGGGGTTACCAATTGCCTCAATTTTGGCAACCCGTACGACCCTGAAGTATATTACCAGT
The DNA here is from genome assembly GCA_018057635.1 of Ferruginibacter sp. The sequence goes on from JAGPDJ010000001.1 coordinate 19,314, forward strand.
TTGTACAGGCAATCAAAGGAATGGGCGAAGCTTGCAGAAAATTTGACACACCCGTTACCGGTGGTAATGTTAGTTTTTATAACCAGTCTCCCGACGGGCCTGTATATCCAACACCAACGATTGGTATGGTTGGACTGCTGAATCACATGGATGAGAAAATGACCATGGATTTTAAGCAGGCGAACGACCTGATCTTTCTGATAGGAGAAAGCAAGAATGATATTAACTCTTCAGAATACATTCACAAGATTGTTGGAGTAGAATATTCTCCTGCCCCTTATTTTGATCTTGATGAAGAATACAATGTGCAGCAGGTGGTACATAACCTCATCAGGAACAAACTGGTTGTATCGGCACATGATGTAAGTGAAGGTGGTTTATTTGTTACACTTGCCGAAAGTGGATTTAACAGGGAACTTGGTTTTTCAGTAATTGAAAAATCGCTGGGTATAAGGAAAGATGCCTATTGGTTTGGTGAAGCGCAGGGCAGGGTAGTTGTTTCCGTGAATGAAAAAAATAAGCTTGCTTTTAATGAATTTATGCAAACAAACAATGTTCATTGTGTTGAACTTGGAATTGTAACAGCCAATGACATTATAATAGATAACGAGAACTGGGGAAGGATCTGCCAGTGGAAAGAAAAATATGATGATGCTATCACGGTATTGCTTAGGGGAAATGAAGCTGAATCAGCTTTAACTGCCATTTAATAAAACAATATGAATAAGAATTCAAATATTATAATAACCGGTGCTGCCGGATTTATAGGAAGTTGCCTCGTTGGGTTCCTTAATGAAAAAGGATTTGAGAACCTGATCCTTGTTGATGAATTTGAAAATGAAGAAAAAGAATTGAATCTGCTGCATAAAAAGTATACAGTAAGGGTTGAAAGAGAGAATTTTTTTGAATGGGTAAGTAAAGAGAAGCCGGTTGTTAACTTTGTATTTCACCTGGGTGCAAGAACAGATACAACTGAATTCAACTATGCTATACACCAGCACCTCAATGTAGAGTATTCACAAAAAATGTGGAATTATTGTACCATCAATGGTATTCCTTTGGTGTATGCATCTTCTGCCGCTACATATGGCGATGGAAAACTTGGATACAATGATAATCATGAGGTGATTGATTCATTGAAGCCTCTTAATCCATATGGTGTTTCAAAAAATGAATTTGATAAATGGGTATTGCACCAGGCAGATCATCCTCCCTTTTGGGCAGGGTTGAAATTTTTTAATGTGTACGGACCAAATGAATACCATAAAAAAAGAATGGCGAGTGTGATCTTTCATTCTTTTAACCAGGTACAACAAGATGGATTTGTGAAGTTATTCAGGTCGCATAAAGTTGGGTTTAAAGATGGGGAACAGTTACGCGATTTCATCTATGTAAAGGATATTCTGAGTGTTTGTTACTGGCTGATGGAAACCGCCGGAATACCTTCTGCCATTTATAACCTCGGCACCGGGAAAGCAAGGAGTTTTATTGACCTGGTAACGGCAACATTTACAGCAATTGAGAAAAAGCCGGATATCAGGTTTATTGATATGCCGGAGGATATTCGTGAAACCTATCAGTATTTTACTGAAGCGAGCATGCAGAAATTAAAAGCGGCTGGTTACAGCAAGGAATTTTATTCACTTGAAGCGGGAGTTCAGGATTACGTGAGGAACTATCTTGCCCCAAAGACCTTTTTTTAAAAATGCTTGTATTTATTCAGGATTTTGGAAATGAGGCATTATTCATTCTTATATTGACTTAAGCATAAAAGAAGCATCAATCAACATTAGCATTAAAATAAAATGAGTAAAAGAATAGCCATTATTGGCGGAGGAAATCTTGGTTCAGCCATTGCTGAAGGTTTATTGAAAAGTAAATTCTGTAAGGCTTCCGATATCATCATCACTAAAAGAAATACAGCTACTTTAAAAAACCTGGAAGCAAAGGGTGTAAAAATAAGCATCGATAATGCAGATGCCGTAAATCGGTCGGAAATAGTGATATTGGCTGTAAAACCATACCAGGTAAGCGAAGTGCTCAATGGTTTTAAAGCTGCACTTCATACAAAGCACATACTCGTTTCCGTTGTAACCGGTGTGTTGATGAAAGACCTGGCTATTACTATTGAAAAAAAGCTTCCCATATTCCGTGCTATGCCAAATACAGCTATTGCTATACAACAAAGTATGACCTGTATTAGCTATCAGAATGCAGCTGATGTTCAGGTTAATTTCATTCAGAAGCTTTTTGCAGGATTGGGGAAAGTTGCAATAATAAATGAAGGTTTGATGGATGCAGCCACCGTATTAGGTGCTTGCGGAACAGCTTATGCCATGCGGTATATCCGGGCAAATATACAAGGCGGCATTGAAATAGGGTTTGATGCTGCTACAGCGAGCCTGATAGCAGCGCAGACTGTAAAAGGCGCTGCTGAGCTCTTATTGGAAAAAGGTACACATCCCGAACAGGAGATCGACAAAGTAACCACACCCAAAGGATGTACCATTGCCGGTTTAAATGAAATGGAACACCAGGGCTTCAGTTCTTCATTAATTAAAGGGATAGCAACGAGTTATCAAAAAATTATTAAGGGTTAATAAAATATTTTTCTAAATATTCAGTATAAATTATTTAATTATTAAACAATATTTTACTATTTAAACTGTCAGCCGGTTCTTTTTTTTAAAAATATCCTAAGTAATTTCTTCCTCCCAAATATTCCTTTTATCTTTACACGACCTCACGGATTTTTCTATTATCCAATTTCCGCCGGTCATAGTGATTCTATTGTGATTTTTCTTGTTTAACGATATTTTGAAAACTAGCTATACGTCTTAATGGTCCTGCATTTGCCGGATTTTATTGAATGCATTTTTTTGCATTTACACGAATAGTAGTGAATTTAAATATTGGTACAAATTTTATAATTCTGTAAAATGGCAAAGTATATTTTTGTTACCGGCGGTGTAACTTCTTCATTAGGTAAAGGTATCATAGCAGCATCTCTTGCAAAACTGCTGCAAAGCAGGGGCCTGAAAGTGACGATCCAGAAATTTGACCCTTATATTAATGTTGATCCGGGAACATTAAATCCATATGAGCATGGTGAATGTTATGTAACCGATGATGGAGCTGAAACTGATCTCGATCTTGGCCATTATGAGCGGTTTTTAAATATCCCTACTTCCCAGGCTAACAATGTAACCACCGGTAGGATATACCAGACTGTTATCAATAAAGAAAGAGAAGGAGAATACCTGGGCAAAACAGTACAGGTTGTTCCGCATATTACAGATGAGATCAAAAGAAGGATGATGTTGTTGGGAGAATCAGGCAAATTTGATATTGTGATTACAGAACTTGGAGGCACGGTTGGTGATATTGAGAGTCTTCCGTTTGTGGAAGCAGTTAGACAGATGCAATGGGAAATGCCCGAAGAAGATTGTATGGTTGTACACCTTACACTGATACCTTACCTGAAAGCTGCAAAAGAACTTAAAACAAAACCTACACAGCATAGTGTACGGCTGTTAAGCCAGGAAGGCGTTCGTCCGAATGTAATTGTCTGCCGCACAGAACACCCGCTAACAGATGAGATTAAACGAAAAATAGCATTGTTCTGTAATGTGAAACCCAATGCTGTAATAGAAGCGATGGATGCCAGTACTATTTATGAAGTGCCGTTGAAGATGCTAGAAGAAGGGTTGGATGTGATTGTGTTAAAAAAACTACATATCAATGGTTATGCAGCTCCGGAACTTGGAAAGTGGAGAGAATTCCTTGAAAAATTAAAATATCCCAAAAGCAAAGTTACTATTGGGTTGATTGGGAAATACATCGAATTACAGGATGCTTATAAATCAATCCTGGAAGCATTTGTACATGCCGGAGCCATAAACCATTGTAAAGTACAGATTGTTAATGTGCACAGTGAATTTATTACTCCTGAGAATGTATCAGAAAAGCTGAAAGACCTGGATGGATTGTTAGTTGCACCGGGCTTTGGTTCCAGGGGTGTTGAAGGAAAGATCACATCCGTAAAATACGCCAGGGAAAACCAATTACCTTTTTTTGGAATTTGCCTGGGAATGCAAATGTCAGTGATAGAATATGCAAGGAATGTAATGGGATGGCGGGATGCAAACTCAACAGAAATGGATACAAAGTCGCCTTTCCCGGTTATAGCATTAATGGAAGAACAGAAAAAGATCAAGAAAAAGGGCGGAACCATGCGATTGGGCGCATATCCATGCCAGTTACAGGAAGGGTCGCTTGCCCACAGGATATATGGAACAACCATGATCAGTGAGCGTCACCGTCACCGCTGGGAGTTCAATAATAATTATATGAATGATTTCATGAATGCAGGCCTTATTCCCAGTGGTAAAAATCCGGAGAGCGGCCTGGTGGAAATTGTTGAATTAAAGAACCATCCATTTTTTATTGGGGTACAATATCATCCGGAGTTAAAAAGCACTGTTGAAAATCCACACCCGATTTTTGTGAGTTTTGTTCAGGCAGCAAAATATTATGCCGAGTTAAAAGCAGGTGCAAGAACCGGTAAAATGGAAAAAGAAACTGCATGATTTTTTTTGCCGGGGAGGCGGGAAGGCGTTTTTTACTATTAGATTGTTTGAAAACTTATCATTTTTCCAGTTAATACCGGTTTAGGAAATTTCTTAGTTAGATGATTTTTTTTACAAGGAAGCCGGGAAAACGTTTTACTATTAAATTAATTGACGTCTTTCCGACTTTCCGGCAAATTTCTCTTCATTCCGGCAGATACCAATTTTTATAAGATTCCCGTTAACTTTGCGCCATGCAGAAATTGAGCATGGAACAACTGAACCGCAAAACAGTTGCTGAGTTTAAAAGGTCCACCAAAACACCTGTTATTGCAGTTATTGAAAATGTAAGGAGCGCTTATAATGTAGGCAGCCTTTTCAGAACGGCTGATGCTTTTTTACTGGAAGCTATTTACATAACCGGTTATACAGCCAAACCTCCTCATAAAGAAATAAAAAAGACAGCTCTTGGGGCAGAAGATACCGTTGATTGGAAATATTTTTCCAATGCAGCTGAAGCCATTGCGCTTCTCAAAGAATCAGGGTATACAGTATATGCTGTTGAACAGGTTCAGAACAGTTTTTCACTGGAAAAAGTAAACTTTCAATCAACTGAAAAAATTGCCGTGATATTTGGAAATGAAGTGACAGGAGTTGAACAGGAAACAATTTTACAATGTGACGGATGTATAGAAATTCCACAGCTTGGCATGAAACACTCTTTAAATATAGCTACAGCAGCGGGTGTGGTTTTGTGGGA
>JAGPDJ010000001.1:24741-26913 GCA_018057635.1 Ferruginibacter sp.
TTGGAAATGAAGTGACAGGAGTTGAACAGGAAACAATTTTACAATGTGACGGATGTATAGAAATTCCACAGCTTGGCATGAAACACTCTTTAAATATAGCTACAGCAGCGGGTGTGGTTTTGTGGGAAATTATCAGGACGAGGATGTGATAAGTGATGTATGATGTATGATGTATGATGTATGATTTATGATCGGGATGCAAAATTCGTGTAATTCGTGCAAAAAATTCGTGTTGGAAAATTCGTGTAATCCGTTTAATTAGTGTAATAATTATATGTCTTCAATAAAAAAATACCTCTCCCTAATAAAATTCTCTCACAGCATTTTTGCAATGCCATTTGCATTAATAGGTTTCTTTTTAGGAATGATTAGAGGAAATACACAAAGCAATCTTAATGATGCAATTGGTTTGGGAATGGATGTTTCAAACTTTAGCTATTGGCAGGGTATTTCAATTAAGTTTATTCTTGTAATTCTTTGCATGATCTTTGCCCGCAGTGCTGCCATGGCTTTCAACCGATGGCTTGATAAAAATTTTGATGCAAATAATCCACGCACTGCTATTCGTGAAATTCCTGCCGGCATCATCAAGGCTGGTAATGCATTGATATTTGTGATCATTAATTGTATTGCTTTCATTGTATGTTGCTGGTTTATCAATCGCCTTTGTTTTTATTTGAGTTTTGTTGCACTGTTTGTTGTGTTGTTTTACAGTTATACAAAAAGGTTTACTGCTTTGTGTCATTTGGTGTTGGGTGTTGGACTGGGCCTGGCTCCAATCGGCGCATATATAGCAGTTACAGGGAAATTTGATGTGTTACCCATCCTGTTTTCTTTCACAGTGTTGTTTTGGGTAAGTGGTTTTGATATTATTTATGCATTACAGGATGAAGAATTTGATAAAGCAAACCAATTGCATTCTATACCTGCAGCTGTTGGGAAAAAAAACGCACTCAGGATATCTGAGGTATTACATGCTGTATCAGCTGCCTGTGTAATTTATGCCGGAATTTACGGTGGATTTGGTTTGTGGTATTGGATCGGAGTAGTTGTTTTTTCCGGAATGCTTGTCTACCAGCATTCTATAGTAAAACCTACAGATCTTCGTAAGGTGAATATAGCATTTATGACAGCCAATGGGATAGCTTCCATTGTATTTGCTGTTTTTGTATTGATAGATATTTTATTAAAAAAATAGAACGCAGGTTGTTATTTATTTTAAGATTAATTATGAATTTATATTGATCCATTACACTTTTTTTGTAATGTCATTTGAATAGTGAGCAAGAAATAAATCTGCGGTATCGTAATAATCATAAAAACCAGTGTTCTAAAATAAACAGTAAAATGGCGAGAATATTAGCTTTGGATTACGGAGGAAAACGAACAGGCGTTGCCGTTACCGACCCGATGCAGATCATTGCTACCGGCCTAACAACCATTGCATCACATGAACTGATCCCTTTCCTGAAGAAGTACATAGAGCAGGAGCCTGTTGAACTGATCATCATCGGTATGCCAAAAAACTGGGATGAATCAGATACTCATGGAACTCCGCTGGTAGTAGCGGCAATCAAAAAAATAAAAAAGGAATTTCCAAATTTACCTGTAAAAGAAGTAGATGAACGCTATACTTCCAAAATGGCGAAAGATGCCATGCTGGAAATGGGTATGAAGAAAAAAGACAGGCGAGACAAAAAGCTTGTTGATGAAATTGCTGCTACCATTATCCTGCAGGAATATTTGCAAAGTATCAGTTTAAGTTAACGAATGCTAGTTATTAGTTTATTGGTTTATTTGTTGGTTAGTTCAATAGTATATGTATACGCTGTATTTGGCATTGATATGTACTATTTTGAACCATTGAGAAGTATTTCTATATAGAAATGTTACTAACCAGTAAACCAGTTAACAAATAAAACAATAAACTCTCAACTATCAACTTCCCCTAACTTGGCAGATAATCATATAAGAACTAAATTTGCACTTTAAAAAAATAACATTTTAACCGAATGATTCTTCCAATTGTAGCTTATGGTTCGCCGATCTTAAGAAAGGTTTGTGCTGATATTAACGCTGATTATCCGGGGCTGGATAAACTGATTGCTGATATGTGGGAGACGATGTACAACAGCAATGGCGTAGGGCTGGCTGCACCACAAATAAATAAGG
>JAGPDJ010000096.1 GCA_018057635.1 Ferruginibacter sp.
GGAACCCAGGACAGTTCGGCACTGATCACTTCAAGTTTTTTTTCTTCAATGGCTTTACTCATATTGCCATATTCATTAAAGGCAGCCCGGATAATAATATTCCCTTCTTCATTCTCACCTATTTCTTCCAGTCCAAAGTCGATCAGTTCAAGTTCCAGTTCATCAATGTCTACCCCTGTATTTTTAATTTTGAATTCGCTCATGTGCTTAAAACCAAATGCTACACTGCCACTTGTACCCAATGAACCATGTCCTTTTGTAAAATGCATCCGCACATTTGCAACCGTCCTGGTTGGGTTATCAGTAGCCGTTTCTACCAACACCGCAACACCATGGGGCGCATAACCTTCATACATGATCTCTTCATAGTTACTGGTATCCTTTCCCATGGCCCTTTTTATAGCAGCTTCTACACGGTCTTTGGGCATGCCAACAGCTTTTGCATTCAGGTAACACCTTCTTAAAGCCGGGTTATTGTTAGGATCAGGGCCGCTCGCTTTTACCGCAATGGCAATTTCTTTTCCAATTCTGGTAAAATTCTTTGCCATCTTATCCCAGCGGGCAAACATGCTGCTTTTTCTTACTTCAAATATCCTTCCCATAATTATTGAACATTGATTTTTGAAAATTGATTATTGAACATTAAGAATTCAATATTTCATTCCGGGCTGCAAATTTAAGGAAATGGATGATAGATACGCTGATGATGCAGTTGAAACTCGTAAAACGTATTTTTTTGTATACCAGCATTGGTATTTCATGGCAGCATAGTTGTGTCACAAACCTTTCATCGGCATACCAGCTGGCAGCACCAGGTATTATGATAAATTATTAATCCGTTTCATCTGCTTAATCTGTCTCATCACCGTATCTAGTATCTTCGCAATATGGATCAACTTTTTACATACAACCAGCTATTTACTTTCACAAAAAGCATTTTTAAAAAGATCGGTTGTAACGAAACAGATGCCGAAACTGCAACAAAAGCATTGCTCAGTGCCGATCTGCGTGGCGTTGACAGTCACGGTGTAGCCAGGCTTGGCGGTTATGTACGGCTTTGGGAAGCTGAAAGAGTAAATAGTTGTCCGGAGATAAAAATCATTCATGAAACCCCCAGTACTGCAGTTGTTGACGGAGATCGTGGATTGGGACTGGTTGTGGCGCCTTATGCCATGCAGGTTGCCATTAACAAGGCCAGCCAGGTTGGTACAGGATGGGTAAGTGTTCAAAACAGCAATCATTTTGGTATTGCAGGGTATCATGCTATGATGGCTTTGCCGCATGATATGATCGGCATTGCCATGACCAATGCATCTGCACTGGTTGCACCCACATTTTCATCCCAGAGGATGCTGGGAACAAACCCGATAGCAGTTGCCATACCGGCAGGAACAGAACAGCCATTTGTAGCCGATTTCGCCACAACAACAGCCTCCAACGGCAAACTGGAGATCCTACAAAGAAAAGAACAGGATACGCCGGCTGGCTGGGTTCAGACAAAGACAGGCGAACCGAGTGTAAATGCGAATGAATTAAAACAGGGTGGGGCCATGTTGCCATTGGGTGGCGACAGGGAACACGGCAGCCACAAAGGTTACATGCTTGGCAGCATTGTAGATATTTTTTCAGGTGTATTAAGCGGCGCTAATTTTGGGCCATGGGTTCCGCCATTTCCGGCTTATGTACCAATGCCGGAAAATATGCCGGGCAATGGGATCGGCCATTTTTTTGGAGCCATGCGGATAGATGCATTCCGTTCTGCAGGTGAATTTAAAAGTAATATGGACAAATGGATACAGGAATTTAAAAAGGCCAAAACAATTGAAGGTTTTCAAAAAGTGATCATTCCCGGCGAACCGGAAACAGCTATGGAAATAGAAAGAATGGAAAAAGGGATTTCACTGGTTCAATCAGTTGCAGAAGACCTGAAACAATTAGGTGAAAAATTTTCAGTTATTTTTTAAAAATTCCAAACCCAAAGCAGCAATTCTATTCATCAGGATATCTTATAAAAAAGGGCCTTGTATGAAAGTAATAATGATTGTATTTGTTTTCTTTACTTTTTCTTCCTGCTGGACCAAAGTGAAGCCGGTTTATCCCAATAATAATTACCAGCGTGTTTGGGGTAACAAACCAATTTATGATGTAACTGCCAATGCAAAACTGATCAGTTATCATAATACAGCAGAACCAGTATTGATGCCCGGCAATATTTACGTAAAAGATAATTTCATTTACCAGCTGGAAACTGGCAAAGGCATCCATGTAATTGACAACAGCATACCTTCACAAGCTCACCGGGTTGGTTTTATAACGGTTAATGGAAGTTCTCAAATATCTATAAAAAACAACCTGCTGTATACAAATAGTTACGATGATCTTGTAGTAATTGATATTTCAAACTTAAACAGTTTAACAGAAGTAAAAAGAGTGCCAGGCGCATTTCCCGAAGGCAGGTTTAATTATTATTATATAGAACCAATTGAATCTGGTTATTATGAATGCCCTAATTACGACAGTGTGGTTGTTGGCTGGAGGAAAGATTCTATATGGGCCAGTTGTTATAAAAATTAGCAGATCTAAAAAAATAATCATGAATTCACTAGTTAATAAATTGTTTGCTTTTTTGATCCTTGTTTTAGTTATCAGTTCCTGCTCAAAAGATGGTACTGAAAAAGCAAATGCAACTTCATCAACCGGGAAAGGCGGATCACTCTCAAAATTTACCATTGTTGGAAATTTTTTGTATGCAGTAGACAATCACTATTTGTATTCCTATGATATCAGCAACCCTTCAAACCCTGTAAGGACTAACACATCTGAAATAAATTTTGATATTGAAACCATTTATCCATTCAACAACAGGTTGTTTATCGGAACCAGAACAGGTTTGTATATTTATTCGCTGGATATACCGGCAACACCTGTAAAAGTTGGAGAAGCGCAGCATGCCAGGAGCTGCGATCCGGTAGTTGCTAATGATTCTATAGCTTTTGTTACATTGAAAGGAAATTCCTTTTGCGGCCCGGCAGAAAGTGGTTTATATGTTCATGATATCAGGAATATTTTTCAGCCATTGTTAATTAAAACAGTAGCCATGGCAAACCCGGAAGGATTAGGCCTACAGGGTTCTTGCTTATATATTTGCTGTAACAATGAAGGGCTGAAAGTTTTTGATGTGTCTGTTCCTGCAAACCCGGTTGAAGTTAAAACGGTAACAGGTAGTTATTTTAAAGACGTTATTCCGTATGGTAACCAGTTGATCTGCTATGTAAGCACAGGTATCAATCTCTATGATATTTCAAATCCTTCCGATCCGGTTTTGGTTAAACAAATCAATAATTAAAACTACCGGTTAGCAGGTAACTCCTTCAACACATTATCTTCTAAGAAAGAAGTAAACAACAATTGCAATCAAACCAAAAATGCTTGAATCAGGTTGTTTCTTTCTAATTGTATTCCTGTTGCAATATATTTGCAATCCCTGATTATATAAAACAAGGGTTTATAAATGAAAGTAATGAAGTTTGGCGGTACCAGTGTTGGTGAACCGCACAGGATGAAAGAAGTTGCCAGGTTGATCACTGCCGGTGATGAGACAAAGATCATCGTATTGTCTGCATTAAGCGGAACAACCAATACGCTGATAGAAATTGGCAACCTGCTTGCTGAAAATGACCGCAATGGCGCATTTCATAAAATAACTGGCCTGCATGATTATTACCGCATGTTCATCCGGCAATTACTCAACGATGAAAATTACCTGGCAAAAGCAGATGCAGTTTTGGCAGAACATTTTGAATTCCTTTCAATCATTTTAAAAATATCTTTTAGCCAGGCCTTGTTCAAAGACATTCTTGCACAGGGAGAATTGCTGAGCAGTAAAATTTTCTGCCTTTACCTGGAAGAACAGAAAATTGAACATGTACTACTTCCTGCACTTGAGTTTATGTCACTCGACAAACAGGATGAACCGCAAATTGGAACCATAAAAGTTAAGATTGCCCAATTACTGCAACGCAATAAAGGAATTAAAATATTTGTAACACAGGGTTATATAACCCGTAATGCCAAAGGAGAAGTTGATAATTTAAAACGTGGTGGCAGCGACTACAGCGCATCGCTTATTGCTGCTGCTGTTAATGCAGTGGTTTGTGAAATCTGGACAGATATCAATGGCATGCACAACAACGATCCAAGGTTTGTGAATGTTACGGTACCCATCAAGCAACTGAGTTTTGAAGAAGCAGCTGAACTGGCATATTTCGGAGCAAAAATTCTGCATCCTGCCAGCATCTGGCCTGCACAGTTCTATAATGTTCCGGTTAGGTTGTTGAATACCATGGAACCGGAATCGCCAGGTACTTTAATAACAGAAGATGCAGGAAGTACTGGTGTAAAAGCTGTTGCTGCAAAAGATGGCATCACTGCAATCAGGATAAAGAGCAGCCGCATGTTACTTGCCCATGGTTTTTTAAGAAAGGTCTTCGAGGTTTTTGAAAAATACCAAACAGCCATTGATATGATTACAACTTCTGAAGTGGCTGTTTCAGTAACAATTGACAATGATATTTACCTCAATGAAATTTTAAAGGAGCTGGAGGTTTTTGGTATTGTTGAAATTGATACCAACCAAACCATTGTTGCCATTGTTGGAAATGAAATCACTGAAACGAAAGAAGTGATGAAAAAACTGTTTGAAGCAATTTCGGTTATCCCTGTGCGTATGGTTAGTTATGGAGGAAGCAGGCATAATATTTCATTGCTTATTCCAAGAAGTTATAAGGAACAGACTTTACAATTGTTGAATAAGGGGTTGTTTGGGTTAGCGGATAGTTAAAGGTTTGAAGTTTGATGTTTGAAGTTATAGACACCACAAACCTCGAACCTCGAACTTCAAACCTCAAACTACAAACCAACCCCCATCTTCTTATAAATAAAACTCATCAGCCATGCCGGCCCGATGAGGAGAAACTGGATATCTTTTAAAAAAGAGGGTTTTTTCCCTTCAACCTTATGGCCATAGAACTGACCGATCCAGGCCACTACAAAAACGATCAGGCAAAAAAGCCAGAGTGGTAAAATATTACTGCTTTCAATTAGTTGGCACAATACCAAGCATAAAACTGCGAATAACAGCATGCCTATCCAGATTGTTCTGGATAATCCGGCATAATATATGATTACCACAGCCATCACAAGCATAGCAACATTCATTTGCACATCTCTTATAATAAAGGGCAGCTTTATACCATACAGCATGCCGGCAATAGAGAAAAAGATAGCAGGTACACAGATCCAGTGAATTGTTTTGTTGGTTTCGTTTTGATGGCTTTCACCATATTCAGCCAGCCATTGTTCAATTGACTTCATTTGGATGATTTTTGTGATTTTAAAGTTAGTATTTCTTTGTTCCTGTAAACTGTCATTTTAATATATAAAATGGAAAAATTGAAAAAAATATCAATGTAAACAGACTAAAACTTCAAAACATGCGTTTATAGTATGGTTTTTCATAGGATATTGGATTAATACGGGCTTTGATTTCTATCATGGCCCCTTTTTTTTGCCCTTACGGTAATGAACTTTGAAAAATGAACATTGATTATTGAGCATTTTACTTAATGTTTCATGGAGTGATTTTCACTATTCAAACATTGATAGCCAATTTTCAATAGAAATAAAAAAAAGGCTCCCGATCAGGAGCCCTTATAATTTATTAATGAGATATTACTATTAAATGATCAGCATAGAATCTCCATAACTGAAGAACCTGTATTTGTCTTTGATGGCTTTTTTATATGCTTCCATCATCAGGTCGTAACCGGCAAAAGCACAGGCCATGATGAGCAAACTTGTTTTAGGAAGGTGGAAATTTGTAACCAGTGCATCAGCAATATTGAAATTATAAGGCGGATGAATAAAATGATTGGTCCAGCCTTCTGATGGTTTTAATAATTTTTGAGCAGTATAAGATGTTTCCATGGCCCGCATGGTTGTGGTACCTATGGAACAGATCCGGTGATTACCTTCTTTTGCTTTGTTTACAATTGAACAGGCAATTTCGTCTATCTTATAATATTCAGCATCCATTTTGTGTTTACTCAGGTCTTCAACTTCGATAGGCCTGAATGTACCCAAACCGGTATGTAAGGTTACTTCTGCAAAACGAACACCCTGTATCTCCAGTCGTTTGATCAGTTCTTTGCTGAAATGCAAACCAGCTGTGGGTGCAGCAACGGCACCTTCGTGTTTTGCATAAACAGTCTGGTAACGTTCTTTATCTTCATCTTCGGGCTTGCGTTTAATGTATTTTGGAAGCGGTGTTTCTCCCATGATCTCCAGCATCTGCCTGAATTCTTCATCTGTTCCATCCCATAAAAAACGGATGGTACGGCCACGGCTGGTGGTATTGTCAATAACCTCAGCAACCAGCTCATCACTTTCGCCAAAATACAATTTATTACCAACACGGATCTTTCGGGCCGGGTCTACAATTACATCCCAGAGCTTATTGGCTTTGTTCAGTTCACGAAGTAAAAACACTTCAATTTTAGCACCCGTTTTTTCTTTACGGCCATACATACGAGCAGGGAAAACCTTGGTGTTGTTTACTACAAAAACATCTTTGTCGTCAAAATACTCCATGATATCTCGGAATAATTTGCTTTCAATTTCACCGGTTTTACGGTGTACAACCATCATGCGGCTTTCTTCTCTTTTTTTGGTAGGATGCTGTGCAATAAGGTTCAGAGGGAGGTCAAAACGGAATTGAGATAATTTCATGTAATAAAATATTTATTTTATGTTTTTTATCACATGCCTTAGTTACTGTAAGTTGCTACAGAGATATTTAACCTTGCAAGCAAGGCATTTATCATGTTACGGCATGATTTTTAAGTGGGCAAATGTACATAAATTCCCCTTATGAACGCTGAGCTAATTAAAATGAGTATATTTTTCTTCTTTTTTCTGAAAGAATATTTGTGGATACAGGAAGGAAACCGGCAAAAACTGTGACTTCCGGTGCTTAGATAACTCCTTTTCCGGGAATGGCATCTATCAGTTGTTTGGTATATTCCATACCAGGATTATGATAAATATCATCAGCATTTCCGGATTCTATGATCTTTCCCTGGTTCATTACAAGTATTTTATCGCTGATATAATGAACAACCGACAGGTCATGCGAAATGAATATGGCAGTAAAATTCATCGAATTTTTTAATTCATTGATCAGGTTCAGAATGCCGGCCTGTACACTTACATCCAGTGCAGAAACACTTTCGTCAAATACCAGGAATGAGGGGTCTAATATAAGGGCACGTGCAATACAGACCCGTTGCCGTTGCCCGCCGCTGAACTGGTGCGGGTATCTTTTAAAATGATCGGGGGAAAGCTGAACTTTTTCAAGCATATCGATCACCGCTTCTTTTCTTATTGTAGTATTTTCATATAGCCCGTGCACCTGTAAGGCTTCCAGTATGGCATTGCCGATGGTGATGCGTGGGTTTAATGATCCGTATGGATCCTGAAAAACGATCTGGAATTCTTTTCTGTATTCCCTTAATTTTTTTGCTGGCATTGCAGTAAGTTCATTGCCATTCAGCCATATTTTACCGGCAGTTGGTTTGATCAGTTGCAGTATTGCCCTGCCAAGCGTTGTTTTGCCGCAACCGCTTTCGCCAACCAGGCCGGTGATCTCTCCTTTATTCACTTCAAAACTTACCTGGTCCACTGCTTTTATAAATGAAATTGGTTTTCCAAAAAGGTTCTTTTTAACCGGG
>JAGPDJ010000097.1 GCA_018057635.1 Ferruginibacter sp.
TCTTCATTTACGGGAGATAAATAAGTCCGCATCATATCGCCAACATCACTGATGAAATATCCGGGCATTACCGTATCAAGATCAATAACACAAAGCCCCTTGCCTGAGCTATTAAACAACACATTGCTAATCTTGGTATCATGATGTGTGCACCTGGTTTTGTAATTCATTTTGCTGCGCTCAAATTGATCCATGATTGTTCTTTGTTCCAGTAAAAAAAGTATCCAGACCCCTGATTGGCTGATTCTTGTAGTGTTCCCTGTTTTTAATGATGATTCAAATTGATTGAAACGAAGTGATAAGTCGTGAAAGCCAGGTAATGTTATTTTTAATTTTACGGCAGGCAGGCCAGATAAAAGTTTAGTAAAACGGGCAAATTGAATTGCTGCTTCAAAGGCCTGGTCAGGCGATTCTGCCACATCTATACTATGAGAACCGGATATAAAAGGGAAAACCCTAAAATACCCGCTGGCAGTCTTAACCATATCACTTCCATCTAATGTTTTTACAGGCGCTGCAAATTGATAACCAGGATGATATTTTTCCAGGTGATCAGCAATCAACCGTATATTGAATGCAATATCAGCCGGAGATTTAAATACAAGCTGGTTTACTTGCTGCACAACGAATTTACTTCCACCGGTTTCCAGCAGCCAGGTTGTATTAATGAGTCCATTTCCCAGTAGCTTCATGTTAGAAGTAGCCGGAAATCCATATTGTTTTAATACATTTTGCATAAAAAGCTAAATTCGTATAATTAGATTTAATTCATGAATCTCCGGGAAGAAATATTAAAAGAACATTCTAAAAAACAATGCAGTAAAATCGTTGACTGGATTGGCAGCTATCAAAAAAGATTTGATGAACTATTTCAACTTTTTCTGAATGACGAAAACAAAGTTGTACAACGGGCTGCCTGGCCATTAAGTTATTGTGTAATGGCTCACCCGGAATTCATACAAAAACATTGGATTAAATTTATCGAAAATCTGCAGAAACCCGGATTGCATGATGCGGTAAAGCGTAACAGTATCCGGCTGTTGCAGGATATTGATATACCGGAAAAATACAGGGGTTATGTGATGGATACCTGTTTCAGGTTTTTAGAATCACCAACAGAGGCCGTTGCGGTAAAAGCTTTTAGTTTAACGGTGCTGGGTAATCTTTCAAAACATTACCCGGATATAATCCCTGAATTAAAACTGGTTATTGAAGATCAACTGCCCTGCCAGACTGCCGCATTTAAAAGCAGGGCAAAATGGTTATTAAAGGGAGTCTAGCTATTTCAATGTATTCTTATTGGAAATACTAACTGCAGAACCTGCAGCCATAAATACAGATGTTGGAACAGCTGTTTTTAAAAAAGAAAAATCAGTTCCATATAATTTTTCAAAATCACAATCAATAATATAAGATTTAACCGGGTATACTTTCCAGGATGGATGCTGAACTTCATATTCATTGGTAGTATGGCCATTGTATTTTGAATAACCCCAATAATGTTCGCAAATAAACTCCGCTTCACTTCCTGGTATCAGCTCTATAGCTTTATTTTCAGCAACAACATTCAGCTTGTTCCAATTTCCATTTTTCTTCCATTGATATCCGGTTAGTATCCTGTCATTTTCAACAGTACAAAAATTCCTCATTGGCATCCGGCAATATTTTTCTTTGTAAAAAGTATTTGCAATTAAACTGATGGCAGCTTTTGGCACAATTTCTTTTATAAAAACAACACCACGCTTCCAGGCCCCATTGTCGTTATGCCTGACATAAAACCGCAGGTTTACCTCCTCAAAATTTACATGAAAAGGTATTCTGAAACCCTTAAGCCTGGTATTGGTAAACATAAATCCGACCAGGCTTACATACACTTTACCGTTAAACAGATCCAGTTCGGTTTTATAAGGCAGGTATTTATTAAGAAGTGCAGGATCTATTACATAGTTTGCCATGACCAGGTTTTTCCATTCGGCAGTAAGGAATTTATGCTTCATGATCTTATAACACTATTCAATTCTTTTTGTTGAAGAAGGCTGCCGGTAAAACTCTTTGAAGATCAGACGCAGGTTCTGGTCGCGGGTAAAGTAATTATACACCCAGTTAATAAATACAAAGAACCTGTTCTTTACTCCCAGTATCAGCATCAGGTGCAGCGACATCCAGATTAGCCAGGCAAACAGGCCTTTAAAATGCAATTTTGGTTTTGGTACATCTACCACCGCCAGGTTCCGGCCAACAGTGGCCATGGCGCCTTTATCTTTATAACTGAATTCCCGTAGTGCTTTGTTGGCAGTTCCGGATTCAATCATCAGAAAGTTTTTTACCAGCATATCCGCCTGTTGTATGGCAACCGGTGCCACTTGCGGATGGCCATTAGGCCAGGATGGTTCCTCCATATAGGCTACATCACCAATGGCATAAACATTTTCATGACCAATTACCCTGCATTGCCTGTCAGTCTTAATCCTGTTTCCCCTGGCAAGCAGATCTTTATTAATTCCGGCAGGTACATTTCCCTTAATACCTGCTGCCCAAATAACAAGGGATGATTCAATCGTTTTTCCATCCTGCATCAAAGCGGTTTTGCCGTCATACTCTTTTAAAAGAGAACTAGTTAAAACGGTTACGCCTAACTGCTCCAGGTATTTCCTGGAATCAATGCTGCTTTGCGCACTCATGGTTCCCAGAGTTTTGTCCGTGCCCTCCAGCAGGTATATTTTCATTTGATCAAAATCAAGTTCAGGGTAATCCTTAGGCAAAACAAATCTTTTCATATCAGCAATTGCACCGCTTAATTCAACGCCCGTTGGGCCACCGCCAACTATTACAATGTTCAAAAGTCTTTGTATTTCAAGCGGATCAGTTGCATTTACGGCATCTTCAAAATTATGCAACATGCGGTGCCGCAGCTGCAAAGCTTCCGCTGTGCTCTTCATGGGAAAAGCATTGGCTTCCATTCCGGCATTTCCAAAAAAATTGGTACCTGCTCCTGTGGCTATAACCAGTACATCATAATTAAAACTGCCAATGTTAGTATTTACCGTGTTGGTTTCAGTGAGTATGTTTTCTACTTCTGCCATCCGGAAACGTACATTCTTACTGTTGTGAAAAACTTTACGAAGTGGAAATGAAATATTACTGGCATCAAGCCCTGATGTGGCTACCTGGTAAAATAAGGGCTGAAACTGGTGATAATTATACCTGTCAATTATAAGAATTTCAATTCCTTTCCTGTTGCTCAGTTTGCGGGCAAGTCTTAATCCTCCAAAACCGCCCCCAATGATGATTAGTTTCATGTTATCTGTATTATGAAAACAAAGTTACAGTATTTTCAATAATTTTTGAAAATATTATAATTATTATATAATACCATGCTTATCAATGTGACGGTAAGCAGGTTCTGGTCAGTATAACATTCTTACTTTGATGGTTTCATGCACTTTTTTAAGCAACTCAAGGGCATGTTTGCTCAGGTGTTTGTCTACATCCAACACCACATAACCTATATTGTCATTGGTTTTCAGATACTGTGCCACGATATTGATCTTATTCCTGCTCAGTGTAGTATTGATCTGGCTAAGTACACCAGGTACATTATTGTGAATATGCAGGATGCGGTGCGCTCCTTCCTGTGGCGGCAATGCCAGCGCAGGAATAGAATGCGACCCCGTACTGGTTCCCTTTTCCAGGTAATTGAACAGTTTCACGCTTACATCCAGGCCGATATTGCTTTGAGCCTCCTGCGTACTGCCGCCGATATGCGGGGTAAGCAATACATTTGGTAATCCCTGCAGTACAGTAGAGAACTGGTCGCCGTTTTTCTCAGGCTCTACCGGAAAAACATCAATAGCCGCTCCGCCGATATCGCCGGTCTGCAGCGCCTTACGCAATGCATTCAGGTCAACAACTTCTCCCCTGGCATAATTAATAAGCATGGCTCCTTTCTTAAAATACCTGATGTTATTCTTATTGATGAGGTTCCGTGTACTGTCCTGTTCTGGTACATGCAAGGTAACGATATCGCTTAGCTGCAATAATTCCTTCATCGATTTACTGTCAGCTGCATTTCCCAAAGGCAATTTTGTTTCGGCATCATAAAACAACACTTTCATTCCCAGCGCCTCTGCCAGTACACTTACCTGGCTTCCGATGTTTCCGTAACCAATAATGCCCATGGTCTTTCCCCGCAATTCATGACTTCCGCTGGCATCCTTCATCCATTTTCCTTCATGGGCAGCTATATTTTTATCAAGTATTTTTCTTACCAGCATGATGGATGCACCGATAACCAGTTCTGCCACACTCCGTGTATTACTATAAGGCGCATTGAAAACTGCTACGCCCTTTTTGGTTGCTTCCACCAGGTTTACCTGGTTAACACCTATACAAAAACAACCAATTGCCTGCAATTTGTCTGCAGCCTGCAGCACATTTTTTGTAACCTGGGTTTTACTCCTGATGCCAAGCAGGTGCACATTCCTTATTTCTTTTATAAGATCGGCCTCATTTATTGCCGCACTAATCTTTTTAACATTGGTATAGCCTGCTTTTGAAAACTGCTTTACTGCAACATCGCTGATGTTTTCTAAAAAAAGGATATTGATCTTTTCTTTTGGATAACTTGTATTATTTTTTTCAGGCATAATGATTATAAAGTTATTTTGCACAAATATATTCTATACGGATTTAATATTTTTATGATACTGCCAAATATCAATGCTATAAACCCACCAGTTTTTAAAATATCATCTCCCGGGAGGTTGTGCCTAATATTTGTGCTATTAGTTCATGGATTGCTTTCCTGTCAATTCAAAACAGGCGAAGAAATAACGTCTAATAAAGACAGCATCTTTATATACCAGATCCCTGCTGCGCCTGCATTAACTATTGCCGAAAAAATGATGTACAACCAGGCTTGTGAAAAATGGTATGATTCAACCATGAAAACCGGTAATTTCAATGGTGGAATCCTCGTAGCAAAGAACGGCCAGATCATTTTTGAAAGATACAATGGCACGGGCCATATCGGAAAAAAAGATACTATTACTGCAAATACACCCACGCATATTGCCTCTGTAACAAAAACTTTTACAGCAATGGCAATCCTTAAGCTGGTGCAGGAAGATTCTGTAAAACTGGATGATGAATTAAGCAGGTACCTACCCACATTTAATTATCCCGGGGTTACCATCAGAAACCTGTTAAACCACCGCAGTGGATTACCCAATTACCTCTACTTCATGGATGAACTGGGTTGGGATAAAAAAGCATTCATGAAAAACCAGGATGTTTTTGATTACCTCGTAAACTTTAAGCAGCAATTGAAAAACATTACAAAACCCGGTACCCATTTTTCTTATTGCAATACCAATTATGCTTTGTTGGCACTGCTTATTGAAAAAGTGAGTGGTATTACTTATGCCCAGTTCTTAAAAAAGTATTTTTTTGACCCATTACAGATGAGCCATAGTTTTGTTTATACCAATGCCGACAGTTTCCATGTAAACCCAAGCTACGACTGGCGTGGAGAAGTTATCCCGCTGAATTCACTTGACCTGGTTTACGGAGATAAGAATATATATTCTACCACACATGACCTGCTAACATGGGACAGGGCATTGCGGACAGATCTTATTTTTAAATCAACCATACTGGAACAGGCTTATGCTCCTTATAGCAATGAAAAACCAGGTATAAAAAATTATGGCCTGGGATGGCGGATGAATATTTATCCGGATGGGAAAAAGATGATCTTTCACAATGGCTGGTGGCATGGAAACAATGCCAGTTTCATCCGGCTCATTGATGAAGATGTAACCATCATTGCAATTGGGAACAGGTATTGCCGTTGTATTTACAAAGCAAAGAATCTTGTAAATATTTTCAACCCAGATCTTCAACCAGTAACTGAAGAAGAAAGCGAAACAACTCCACTTAAATAAAATTGTTCTTTAAGAATTTATATAGCCGAACCAAAAAAGAGGTAAGCCAGTATAACAGAAGTAATGATACCAACTAAGTCGGCCAATAACATGGCTCCAACTGCATATCGTGTATTCTTAACAGATACTGCACCAAAATATACTGCTATCACATAAAAAGTTGTATCAGATGAACCCTGCAGGATACATGACAAACGCCCTGCAAAAGAATCGGCACCATAGGTCTTCATGGTATCCACCATCATACCCCTTGCTCCGCCGCCACTGAATGGCTTAATAAGTGCTGTAGGAAGGCCATCTACAAACCTTGTGTCGGTACCCAGAGCGCCAAACATAGCTTTCATGCCATTGATAATCACGTCGAATGTTCCGCTGGTGCGCAGCAGGCTGATTGCTACGAGCATGCCTACCAGGTAAGGAATAATGCGAACAGCTGTTTCAAATCCACCTTTTGCACCATCAATAAATGAATCAAAAATGGCAGTTTTTTTATATATAGCGCCGGCAATGATAAGTAAAAAGATGAGCAGTATCAATCCATTACTCAAAGAGCCAGAGAATGATTGAACTTCTTCCTGGCTTAGTCTTGTTATATAAAGGATAAGCATAGCAATGATTGCTGAAATCCCCAATATCCATCCAAGGATAACCGGTTGAATGATATTTATTTTTTGTTTGAAAGATACGATCAGCATTGCTGCTATTGTAGCTACAAAAGTTGCAATCATGCAGGGAACAAAAATATCCATCGGGTTTGCAGCTTTTGTTGAAGCCCTCAAAGCTATTATACTCACTGGTATCAATGTTAATCCCGAAGCATGCAGGCAAAGGAACATGATCTGTGCATTGGATGCTGTTGCTTTATCTGGATTGATCTCCTGCAAGCTTTCCATAGCCTTGATGCCAAATGGAGTTGCGGCATTATCAAGTCCCAATAAATTAGCAGAAAAATTCATCATCATGTGCCCCATTGAAGGATGCCCTTTGGGAATATCGGGAAATATTTTGGAAAAGAATGGTCCGATTATACGCGATAAAAACCTGATACCTCCTGCTCTTTCAGCAATACTCATAAAACCCATGAATAAGGCCATGATCCCAATCAGGCCTATACAAAGATTTACAGCTGTTTTACAAGTTTCAATCACTCCATCTGATGATTGCAGCCTGAAAACCATAATACCGCCATCACTATTCCTTGTCATCTTCTCATTTCCTGAAACAAATACTTTATTCGTATCTAAATTCCGCAGAATTTCCTTTTGAACGATTGAAGTATCTGTATTCCTGATCCGGATTGTATCTCCAACTTTACCGGTAACCATGGTACTGAAAATACTTTTGCTGTCATCTCTCACAAATAATTTAAAAGAGCCAACCAATATGGCAATTATGATAAAAGCAGACCAGATACGACTTAAAGCCATGTAGAAAAGGTTTAAAGGTTAATTTGGTTTAAAGGTTTAATATCGTTCGGCTCTGATACAATAAATCACCTATGGAATTAAGTTTTGAAATTACTGTTTTATAATGAATTCCAATATATCTATTCAAACCTTACCTTTGCACCTCGAAATTAGAAAAGGTTTACTTGTTTATTAGTTTATTTGTTTATTAGTTTATTAAGTTATATAAAAATTAAACAACATTAAACCATTAAACAAATAAACTAATAAACCAATAAACAAACTATAATGGCATTACAAGCAGGCATCGTAGGGTTACCGAATGTAGGGAAATCAACTCTTTTTAACGCAGTAAGCAACAGCGCAAAAGCACAGGCAAGCAATTACAGGTTTTGCACTATTGAACCAAATGTTG
>JAGPDJ010000098.1 GCA_018057635.1 Ferruginibacter sp.
GAAATAAAGTGCATGATTCCAAGAAATGCATGCGCAGAGTGTACAATCATTTTCCTTTTACCCGCAAGTTTCAGGAAATCATAAAATGGCTGAAGCAATGGAGGGCCGATCCTGCGTTGCATACGGGCCCTGACAATCCTTTCAAACCCGTGAACCAACCCGCCAATAAAGGGGGCCAGGATAATCAGCAAAACCGGTATCAGAAATTCTTTCATATAAATGCTATTTCTACATTCATGTCACTCTAAATTAATGCAACTATGAGCAACGCAATCAAACCCAAAACTCCAATAATTGAAAACCAGGGAATTGCCCTGTCAATTGAAAAATAGAATGACGAAAATGAATAATTAATTTTTTCTCCACAGGCATATTCTTTGGCCCTGTCAACTTTTTTAAACCGGAAAAACATGGCTGCTATTATTGTTACCGGGAAGAGAATAAATGCAATCAGCATGGGCAACAAGGGTATTACCATTGTCCCGATCTGTAATGCAAACCCTTTATATGTTGCCATTAAAGGAAACCCTGATAGATCTGAAACAATTGGAACAAAAATACCAGTAAGCATTACCGGTAGCCCCAGCATGCATATAAAGACCAAAGCCAGTAAGACTTTTGTTGTAACTGAATATACAGCACCGGTATTTTCAAAACGAATATGATCATTTTCTCCTGATCTGGAAATTAAAATACCCAGCACTTTGAAATATAAAAGCGACAGAACAGCGCCTCCGCATGCAACTGCAACAATGATCAGTGCTGCAAAAATGTTTTTATTTTCAGCAAATGAGCCCAATGTTTCAATACTCAGCCATTTGCCAATAAATGCGCCAAATGGCGGGATCAGCAGCGACATAAAACCAATGGTAATTACCAGGGAAGTAAATGGGCCCGTTTCACCCAACCTATCCATATCTGAAGTTTGCTTTATATGAAAGACTTTTTCCAGAATTCCTGCATTGAGAAACAGCATACTTTTTGAAAGACCATGAAACAGGATGAGTATCAATGATGCCAGGATAGTTACAGAAGAACCGATAGCGGCCATCATGATCATCAGTGCAAGCAATGCAATGGTGGAATGTGCCAGGATTTTTTTAAAATTATCCTGCGACAGTGCACCTATTGATGATGCAACAAATACAAACGCGGTAAGGGCGATCAATACCATCGCAACCGGCGTGTCTTTTAATGCAGGGGATAAACGAAGTATCATAAAGGGTGCTATCTTAACCATTGTTGATGAATGCAGCAAAGCGCTTACCGGTGTGGGTGCAACCATAGCACCAAGCAACCATTTATTGAATGGCATCTGTGCTCCTTTAACAAGAGCTGCCATACTTAGCAATGCAAGCGGTATCAATATACCGGCTGATTTAGCATTGGCCAGCAGGTTACTGAAAGTTGCCGCACCATATCCGTTATATGCCATGATTAAAATTGCAACCAGTATGACTAACCCACCAACCTGGTTCATCCAGAGTGCAGTTATTGCATTTCTAACAGACTCGGGATCTTTTCTGAATCCAATAAACAGGAATGAGGCCAGTGTGGTGAGTTCAAAAAACAGGTAAAAATATTCCAGGTCATCGGCGGAAACAACCATATTCATCACTGCAATGAAAAAGAACATGATGGTAAGAAAATATTTTTTCCTGAACGTGCTGCAGTCTTCTTCATCTATATACCTGGTAGAATAAACCGCTATGATACCACTGATGATGTTAATGAGCAGGAACATAAAAACGCCCAGTTTATCAACCATGAACTGCATCACGTGGCCGGATGGAATCACCTTTAGTAAATAAAACAAGAGGGCCAGTTGTATCATGCTTAGTAATCCAACTTTCCAGTTCTTTAATCTTATGGCTACCCATCCAAAATAGACCAATAAAAGGATATCAATACCTGCAACTACTTTATTAAGGTATTGCGGAACACTGAAATAATAAGGCTGATCAAAATTAATAAACAGGTAAACGGAAATAGCTGATAATAACAAAGCAGTAGTGATAACAATAAACTTTGTTTTTTTCCAGGGTAAGAACATTATCAAACTTCCTGCAATAACCGGAATGATGAATAAACTGAAGATGACCGGAATCATTTACCTGAATTTATAATATTACCAAGCGGTAACAATATTAAACTGAAATATAAAGACATGAAATGATGGACATCACAACAAAACATGATATAACTTATGTAAGCTTATGTATCATATTCAGATAAAAATGTTTATGACTAAATTTAATCAACATAAACCCGGTGAAGTGCAGGTAAGAACTCATTCATAAAAAAATGAAAGGATGATTCCAGGTTAGTTGCGGCTTCTTTGCTGATATTTGTACCTAAACCCCAGTTATATCCTGATATTGCGATCGTATAACCCTCCGGTTTTTTTTGAAACAATTCACCAGCCAGGTATAAAATAGTTTCAGGCGATTGAGCGTGTGATGAAAAAAAATAATGGCTTGCAGGCAGGCATGGTTTTATTTCAAATCCATGCTGCAATTCAGTATGTGTTGCATCTGCAAATAAAACGATATCAAAATTGCTTATTAAAAGGGCATCTTCCACCTGCAACTGGTAGCGGTATTCCAGGTCTATATTATCCGGGCCATTGCTATTAAACATATCAACAAATTGCCAACCCAGCCCGTCGTCATTGCGGCCGCAGTTTCCGATACCCAATAACAGAATTGACTGTTTGTTAGTTTTTAAATTTTTCATTGATCAGATCGCCATGATAGTTATACAATTCCGCTTTCAGTGACATTTTACCCATTGCCTGTGTGGCACAACTGAGGCAGGGATCATAAGCCCTGATGGCAACTTCCACCTGGTTGAGCATACCATCTGTAATGGTACCGCTTCTGCTGATCACATTATTGGCAACCCATTTAACGGCTGCATTCATGGCATCATTGTTATGTGTTGTGGAAACTATCAGGTTACAGCGGGTGATCATTCCTTTTTCATTCACTTCATAATGGTGGGTTAAAGTACCACGGGGCGCTTCAATGATTCCGATGCCTTTTAACCGTGGCGTTCCGCTACGCACCAGGTCGTTGCCAAGCAGTTCAGGATCATTGAGTAATATTTTCATCTCTTCTGCACAATGTAATACTTCTATCAGCCTGGCCCAGTGCGAATACATGGTACTGTTATTTACCTTATTGCCGGTAAATGCAATAAATTCCTGCCGTTCCTTTTCAGCCAGCGGAGAAGTAATAAAATCACACATATTGATCCTGGCAAGTGGTCCAACTCGGTTCCAGCCTTTTTCCCTGCCAACTTTTTTCAGGTAAGGGAATTTCATATATGACCATTGTGCTACAGCTTCTGAAAAATATTCTTCATACAAGTCTGTTGAGATATCATCTAATGTTCTATTTCCTTCGCTGTCAATTGCCCGGAGTTTACCATCATACAGGTCCAGACCTCCGGCATCATTTACCATACCCAGGTGGCCGGATGGAAAAGCTGCAAATTCATCCAGTAATTTCCTGTTTTTTTCATGGTAATCTTTCATGAATTTGATGATAGCCATCGACCATTCGATCATGGTATCTATGTTCTCAATATTCTTCCCGTCTAAAAAATAGTCCCGTTCTTCTTGAGTAAATGTTTTATGAACACCGCCCGGTACAGCCAGTATACCATGTATCCTTTTCCCGGCAACTGCTTTAATGATCTCCTGCCCGAATTTTCGCATGGTTATCCCTTTCACAGCAAGATCCCTGTTTTCAACAGCTACAGCAACCACATTTCGTTTTTCTACAGGTGCGTCCATGCCAAACAGTAAGTCGGGTGATGCCAGGTAAAAGAAATGAAGTGCATGTGATTGAAACACCTGTCCGTAATGCATTAATCTGCGGAGTTTTGTTGCTGTTGGTGAAAGATCAACGGGATCAACGCCTACAATCTGGTCAATCGCTTTGGCTGCTGCCAGGTGGTGGCTTACCGGGCAGATACCACAAAGCCTTTGTACCAGCACCGGGGCTTCCCAGTATGGATGTCCCTGGATGAATCTTTCAAAACCCCTGAATTCAACAATGTGAAAAAAAGAGTCTTTTACCTGCCCATATTCATCCAGGTGAATAGTAACCCTGCCATGGCCTTCTACTCTTGTTACCGGATCAATCGTTATTTTCCTGGTCATAATAATTAATATTAATCATATTTAAATTCGGAATAAAGAATAGAATATTCTTCACCCCATAACAGGTTCTTTACGGCTTTCCAGATGTGATTGGCATCGGGCGGACAACCGGGTATATAATAATCAATCTTCACTAATTCATTGCATGCATATACCCTGTCAAGTATCTTAGGAAGGTCTTCATGATAAGGGATGATGTGATTACCCGGTTCATTTGTAACTGAATTGAGATAGGCTTCCTCCAGGCATTCACTCAAGGGTATTGTATTGCGTAAAGTGGGTAAGCCACCCCAAACCGAACATTCACCCAATGCTACCAGTATATCACAATGTTCCCTGAAATACCGGAGTGTTTCTACATTCTCAGAGTTACAACAGCCACCTTCAATGATTCCCAGGTGGCAACGGGTTGAAAACTTTTTAATATCAGTTAGCGGTGATTTATCAAATGTTACCAATTCTACCATATCTAAAATTTCTGTATCAATATCCAGCAAAGACATGTGACACCCAAAACATCCGGCTAAAGAAACAGTTGCAATCTTTTTCTTACCCATTTCAGCCTGATGGTGCTTTGTTACTTTTTCCTTTGCATTATAATTTTTTTGTTCAGAAACAAGGTCAAATTTCCGGTCTCCAAAAGGCTCCGGCATGTTGGCAGCTTTTACAATAATTGCACCGGTGGGGCAAATCCTCATGGCATTAACAGCCTGCTCTTCTGTTAACCTCGCTTCCTGATCATAGTCAATTCCTACATCGGTTTCATTCCCCCTGTTCTGGTAATTAAAAACCCTTTTACCGTCACTGGTTTTAACATCCACCACACAACGCATGCATTTAATGCAACGGTTGTGTTCCATAACCATCCTGGTTGGTTTAAAATCAATCAGGCGGTCTTTGAACAAATGCTGAAAACGGGTTGAAGAAACACCCAGTTCATAGCCCATGTGCTGGAGGTCGCAGGTGCCGCTTTTTTCACATGCCGGGCAGATATGATTGCCTTCCGCAAACATCATTTCAACCAAGGCTTTTCGTGTATCCTTTAACGTTGCAGTATCAACTTCTACGGAAAGGCCTTCAGAAACCCTTTCTGTGCAAGCCGGGCCGAATTTTCCATTTATTTTACAGGTGCAGACCCTGCAGGTTCCCAATGGCGGTTCTATGTGTTCATAATAACAAAGAGATGGGATAAAAATGCCATTTTCCTTTGCCACCGTTACCAGGTTTCTGCCTTCTTCAGCCTGGATATTTTTGCCGTCTATTATTATATTAACAAGTTTAGGCATGATGCATCAAATTTTATATTGCTCATAATCTTTCGTTGCCGCTTCCATATCAAACTTCAGGTTAAGGCCGTTATATTCCTTATCAAGTTTACTAGTAAAGAAGTCGTGGAATTTATCCATAGCTAGTATCAAACTGGAAGTAGCGGTCTTTCCCAGTCCGCAACGGCTTGTATCTCTCATAATAGTTCCCCAGTTTTTTATTTCTTCCAGGTCATTTTCGTTTGCCAGGCCATTGTTAAGCCTTTCCAGTTTACGCTGGATGATAAAGCTGCCTGCTCTGCAAGGAGTGCATATACCGCAGGATTCCTTTTTAAAGAACTCTGAAAAATTCAGTAAAATTTTAACAAGGTCACGTTGTTTGTTAAAAATCATGAATGAACCTCCACAACGGATATCTTTCCTGGCTAGCAGGTCGAGCATAGAGATACGCCTGTATTTTTCCTTCATGGATATACATTCACCGGAAGGACCACTCACCTGTATGAAAAAAGGGTCTTCTGCTTCGCAGCTTTCAAGCAATTCAGCTACCGTGATTCCCCATTCAATTTCGTAAATGCCCGGCAGTTTGCAATCTCCCGATACGCTGATCAGTTTTGTTCCCGGTGAACCCGGAATACCCAGTTGCAAATATTCATCTGAGCCCATTTCTATAATACGTGCAGCAGCACAGAAAGTTTCTACGTTGTTGATCACCGTTGGTTGCTGCAGGTAACCTCTTTCAACCGGGAAAAACCATTTGGTCCGAGGCTCTCCGCGTTTGCCTTCCAAAGATTCAAGTAAGGCTGTTTCTTCTCCGCATACATAAGAACCGGCGCCAACCTGTATCCGTATTTCAAAATCAAATCCTTTAATACCACAGCAGTCTTTTCCCAATAAACCGGTTGACCTGTATTCGCTGATAGCATCATCCAGTTTAGGTTTCAGCCACCTGTATTCTGCACGCAGGTAAATGATACCGGTACTAGCACCGATGGTAAATCCACAGATCATCATACCTTCAATAAGTGACCGGGCCTGTGTATTCATCAGTACCCTGTCTTTAAATGTACCAGGCTCACCTTCATCTGCATTACAGATCACATATTTAGGTGCAGCGGGCTGTACCATGGCTGAATTCCATTTTTTCCAGGTTGGGAAATTTGCTCCTCCCCTGCCGGCCAGCTGGGCCTTTTTTAATTCTTCTATCACACCTGCAGCACCTAGCTTTGCTGCCCCGGTAATTGCTGTACCGGAAGTGAAATTTTTAAAGAAAACAGATTTATTGTCAAGAGGCGTGTAGCGTATATGGTCGTCCGGCATATCACAGATTGATTCTGGTAATGCGCCGTTTCTGAGTGAATTAATGATGTCTTTTACTTTGATGGCATTCAGGTTGGTGAACGGATAAAAATTAATCAATGCTGCAGGCTCCTGGTCACTTAACCCGATACAGGGCGTAAGAAAAAGTGCAAAAGTACCTGTGCGGTCTGTATTACCAAATGTTGTTCCTGTTTCCCTTTCAAATGATTCTTTTATACGGCTGAAGCCTTTTATGTCAGAAACAATACTGTTATTCAGATATATCACAAACCTGGCAGTAGGCTTCCGGTGAAAAAAGTGATAGAAGGAAACTACGCCCTCCACTTCAATTTCAGAAATATCAAATTGTGTTGCCAGTTTACAGATATCTTCATCATGGATAAACCCTTTACTATCCTGTAACTCCCACAATTTATCCAGCATTTGAACCCTCAAAGGTTCTGTAGATTTTGGCAGGTTATCACCTGCATATATAGATGACATGGATGTAGCAATTAATCAAAGCAATTTCAAACTTAAAGCAATGAAATAAAATGACCATTGTCATAATATGCGCTGACTTAACTTATATCAGAAACATTGAATAAATGATAATATTGCCTATCTTAAAACTTACAATAAATGAAAAGAAAAGTCCCATTCCTCATCCTGTCAGGTATAGCACCATTGTTGAGTATGGCACATCCCGGGCATGGTGAAACAGGTGGTTTTACCATCACCCATTATATTGTTGAACCTATACATGTATTTACGGGTATCTTCCTTTTGTCTTTATCAGTTGCAGTATTTAGCTATATAAAAAGAAAAGCGAAACTGGCAAAGTAAAATGAATGTATAATAAACAACCAATTTATTAAAATCAATTTCTTAAACTCATACTATGTGTGCTACCTGCGGATGCGACAGCAATGAAAAAATCTTCTTTCATGAACATGGTAACCATGCAGATCATGAACATACACATAACGGTCATACACATACGCACGAAAAGAC
>JAGPDJ010000099.1 GCA_018057635.1 Ferruginibacter sp.
AAAACATTATTGATTTTCCCCGATATCCATTCTCGTTCAGTTTCAGCAATAAGTTCAAGCGGGTGCAGGTTAGCAATTTCCGCCGCTGTATACCCGGTAATTAATTCGAAGTTTTTATTCCATCGCAGGTATTTCCCTTCTTTTGTAAAAAGATAAAATATACCTGGTAAGCTATTGATAATTGAATCTGACAATTCCTTTTCACGAAGGATCTGCTTTTTGATGGTTTCCCGGTCGGTAACATCCTGCATAGCGCCTAATATCCTTACAGGATTGCCACCAGTATCATATTTAATATAGGCCCTGTCGTAATAAGACCTGTATTCTCCGGATGCAGTTTTGAGCTGAATTTCTTCAGTAATTGATGACCTCTTTTGTTCTATAGCCAACTTAAGCCTTTCTTCTACTCCGGTTCTTTCGGAAGCGTCTAACCGTTCAAGGAACATTTCAAAATTGATCTTTGCCTTTTCGTCGTTTATGCCATGCAGTTCATACAGTTTCCTGTTACCCCAGGTTTCATTCAGGGTCAGGTCATGGTCCCATACAATCTCATCAGTTGCCTGTGCAATGAGTTCAAATCTTTCATTGGATTTTTTAATTTTTTCCTCTGCAATTTTTCTATCGGTGATGTCGCTGCTTGTGATTATAAAACCGATATTTTCGCCAACTTTATTTTTTAGCAGGTTTATGCTGCTGAGCAGAAAGTATTTTTTATTTTCTTTTGGATGAATAAAATTAAACTCCCCTTTCCATTTACCTTCTTTATAAACCTGGTTAAACACTGCTTCATTTGTATTGTTGGGATATTCAAATTCCACCAGCGTTGGTATACGTTTTCCAATCACTTCAGATTCGGTAAAACCAAACAATTGCTGAGCTGCATTGTTCCAGCTAACAATACTTCGGTTCATATCAAGGGAAACAACTGCATCAGAAACGCTTTCCAGCAACATCGCATGGTAACGCAACGTTTCATCCTTTTTCTTGCGTTCAGTTATATCCCTTACAAAACTGATCAGTGTGTTGGCACTTGCCAGTTTTGAGTTAATTTCAATATCTATGATGGTTCCATCCTTCTTTAACAAACGCCGTTCGTTCATCAGGCTTTTCCCCGTAGCCAATGCTTCAAACTGAAATGGGTTTTCAACCATATCTTCTTTTGGAATAAATTCATACAACTGCTTTCCAACTACTTCTTCCATTTCAAATCCTCCCATGATGCAAACGCTCCTGTTCACTTCAATTATATTTCCTGCCATGTCTGTGATTACAATACCATCCGATGCCTGTTCTATGAGCGAGCGGTATTTAATCTCACTTTTCTCCAGTAGCAGTTCGGCATTTTTCTTATCAGTAATATCTACTGCTGAAGTAAGCCAGTGTGGCTTGTTATTAAGCTCCATTTTTTCAATGGATAATAACACCGTTACCAACTTCCCTTTTTTAGTCTGAATTTGTGTTTCCAAATTATTAAGCTGCCCTTCAGCATTTAATATATCTTCAATCCGCTGGCCTATTTCTGCTCTTTTAAACTGGTCAATCTTACTAATAATGCCTGCATCATCTGCCGACTGGCCCAAAAGCGATTTCCTGTCGGTTTCCAGTATGGCAGCGTAAACATCATTCACATCTACAAAACGGAAATCAAAATCGAAAATGGCAAAACCGATGGAATTAGAGTGGAAAGCTTTTGAGAATTTCTCTTCGCTTTCTTTCAGGGCTGCTTCTATTTTTTCACGTTCCGTAATATCCCTTACAATGGCGATGATCTTTCCATCCGGGAGCATAGTTGAATTTAATTCCACATTAAAGAGTGAACCGTCTTTTCTTTTTAATTTTCTGTAAAAAGTGGAAGCTTCTTTATTTCCATTATTGTTGTAGCCCGAACCTGTTTTTATAAAATCTGTCTCAAAGAAAAGGTCACGCAGGTTGAGCTTTTCAAACTCTTTCTCACTGTAACCTGTTTGCGTATATGCGGCCCTGTTAAAACTATGTATGGCACCATCAAATGAATACAGGATGATCCCATCTGATGCCTTTTCAATTAAGGAACGGTATTTTTCTTCACTTTTCCTGAGTTCATTCTCAACCCGTGTCTTCTCCGATACGTCCATCAGTAACACCAGCCTTCCCAGCAAACCCTTGTAGGTGATATTTCTTGAAAATATCAGCACCTGCATCTCTTCCTTATTTTTTTTAATGTGTGTCCAGGTGCCTGCTTCCCTCAGTTCTCCGGTGGTTTTTTTGTTATCTTCCAGGAACTTCTCAATATCTTCTTCACGCCTGATGGCAAAAAGGTCCATTTGCATGAATTCTTCCCTGGAGTAACCATATAGGTTGATGGCAGCATCATTTACTTCTATGAACCTGTATGTTTTAAGATCGTAGATCCAGAGTGGCAACGGGCTTTTCTCAAACAACACTTTATAATTTTCTTCACTTTCCTTTAACTGCCTGGTACGTTCAATAACAAGGTCATTTAATTTTTTAGGTTTCCGCGATTGGTTGTAGGCAAATATCCCTCCCATCAATGAAAACAAAAATCCAAGGATGCCTATTGACAAAATATCGCCATATTTTTTATACGGATTTACAGGACTAACAGACAGTTCCCATTCTCCATTGGGAACATCAACTGAAACAGAATTACTGGCAGAAAAATCCTGTTTATGTGGTATGAAATTTACTTTTTGCCGGGTTTCCGGATTTATTTTTGAAAGCTGATAATAATAACCAGCTTTACCAGTACTATCTATCTCTGCTGCACGTAATAAAGTGGACATCTTTATTACAACAGCAGAAAAACCCCAGAATTGCCCATTCCGGAAAACAGGTAAGCGCCCTACAACACCAAATCCACCCTGCCTGAGATTATAAGGGCCGGAAAAAAACATGGTATTTCTTTGAATAGCTTTATATGCCTCTTTATTCCTGGTTGAGTCATTTAAAATATCGTATCCAAGTACTTTTTCATTCCCTTTTAATGGATAAACATATTTAATGATGCCATTGGGAACAAGTTGTAATGCATCAATATTTTTATGTGTATTCATGATCTGTGCTGCAACAGTATCAAAATCATTTACATTACCATTATTATCAATAAAAAATGATAAAATCTTGGTGGCAGACAAACTATTTGATAATGACTCCTGCAGACGCGACCTTACATTATTGGCTTTAGACAGGGACTCAACCTTTTGTTTTTCCTGTGCACTTTTATATCGCTGGTATATGAATCCGCTAACCAACACAGCTAAAACCAGGAAAACCATTACAGCAATTAATACAGATTTTTTGATTGAAGAAAAATTACTGTCTGTATTAAACTGCTGATCGTGATTGTTATTATCCTGCATTAAAATAATTTATTGAAAATTTTCATAGAAATATAATTGCAAAATTAACTGGTATCTTTTGCTAATAAGTTACGATTTTTTTATCATATATAAAT
The DNA here is from genome assembly GCA_018057635.1 of Ferruginibacter sp. The sequence goes on from JAGPDJ010000099.1 coordinate 3,455, forward strand.
AATAGCATGCATGAGATTATTTACAAAAATAACAATCTATGGATAACCTGTATGCAATACTTCAAATAATGATCCTATAGAAAAGAGAAGAAAATAAATTTGGCTCTGACAGGCATGATTGTCTGAATGTTTAAATCAGGTAACTGGATTTGGAGTTTTGTAAATAAATTATAGATATTCCAGTTCTTATTGTTTTATGTATTTTTTGTTAAACCATTATTCATGAAACAACATCCTTTTTTATTTCTGGCTCAGCAGGCAGATAATGCTCATGTGTTTTTACTGGTGTAACATTTCGTTTGCCAATTTTCATTTGAACAAAATTAACCAGTAAAGAAAAAGCCATTGAGAAATAAATGTATCCTTTGGGTATGTGAAATTCCAACCCTTCTGCAATAAGAGATACGCCAATCAATATTAAAAAACTTAATGCCAGAATTTTAAAGGCAGGATGATTGTTCACAAATTTGCTGATCGGTTCTGCTGCAACTAACATAACAGCAACACTAACTACTACTGCAGTATACATAACCCATAACTCTTCTACCATACCTACAGCCGTAATAATACTGTCAATAGAAAACACCAGGTCAAGTATCAGGATTTGGCCAATGGCACTGCCAAAGGTAGTAATCTTCATATTCTTGGATGTATCGCCTTCTTCACCTTCCATTTTATGGTGGATTTCTGAAGAACTTTTGTATAGCAAAAATAATCCTCCGGCTATTAAGATTAAGTCTTTACCCGAAATACTCATTGAATAAATATTGAACAGGCTTCCTTCCAATTTCAGGATGAATGAAATGACAGTTAACAGTAAAAGACGCATAATCATTGCCAATAAAAGGCCCAGTTGCCTTCCCTTCTTTTGCTGATGTACCGGCAATCGTGCAGTAACTATTGAAATAAAAATAATATTGTCAATTCCTAAAACAACTTCCAAAAGTATTAAGGTTACCAGGGCAATTATTAGTTCCATTATTAAATTTATTTATGTAAAAAAATTTATGCCAGCTTTGATATAAACTTGCAAGTAAAGCAATGTATTTCAAATACGTAATAACAAATCGCGATAAAAACGAATTTGATTAAACATTCCCATAAATATTTGATTCTCCACCATCAATGGCAATGGTTTGGCCATTAACATAGGAAGCATCCTCACTTAAAAGAAATGCTACCACTTTAGCAACTTCATGTGGCAAACCCAGTCTTTTAACCGGGTTGCGTTGAGCATACTCTGTTTCGGCTGCTTTAGGGTCAGCAGGATTTACCTGCTTAAAGGCTTCTGCAACCATGGGTGTCAGTATTGCCCCGGGAGCAATGGCGTTTGTATTGATGCCATCACGCCCATATTCAAGCGCAGCATTTTTTGTCATACCTGAAACCGCATGTTTACTGGCAACGTAAGGAATTTGGTTGAGTACTCCACGAATTCCACCAACAGAAGCAACATTTACAATGCGCCCATAATGCTGCTTTTTCATGACCGGAATAACATAACGCATACCATAATAAACGCCCATCAGGTTTATGTCTATCACCTTTTTAAAAATGGCTACATCATATTCAGTCATACCAGCTTGTTTACCTTCAATTCCTGCATTGTTATAAAGACCATCAATTCTAGCAAATGCCTTAACCGTTTCATCCACATAGTTTTTAACGGCTTCTTCGTTGGAAACGTCAGCAACAACAGTTATGATTTTAGCTTTCGGAAATTGATTGTTAATTTCCTTTTTCGCTTTCTCCAGACTTTTCTCATTGTAATCTACGAGTGTAAGATTTGCTCCCCGGGAAGCCAGTTCCTGAGCCGCTGCAAAGCCAAGTCCCATAGCTGCCCCAGTGATTATGATCACTTTATTTTCCAAATTTTTCATGATTATTTTTTTAAGATTTACTATAACTATTTATCCCTTTCCGCTGTTTATTAAAATTATTTTCCTGATCATATTTAACCAATCTTCACTGAAGTCATCGTGAGTGATCCCGCTACTGCTTTATCATTAAAAAAAGCAATCTTGTCTTTATTCCCTTTCAATCCTAATGTGTATAATAAAGGGAGATAATGCTCCGGTGTGGGAATGGCTAATAATGCTTCTTTACCTAAACTTTCATAATTGATCAATGGTTTATAATCGCCGGTAGTTATAAGGCTTTTAAATTTGTCATTCATTTGCAATGCCCAGTCATAACCGTAACCGGGTTCATTCATTTTATCCCATGCTACCATACGCAGGTTATGCACCATGTTACCGCTTCCGATGATCAGTACTCCTTTCTTTCTTAAGCTATATAATTCTTTGGCAAGATCATAATGAAATTCCGGACCTTTGGCATAGTCAATACTTAATTGCAAAACAGGAATTTTTGCATCCGGGTACATGTGTCTTACTACTGTCCAGGTTCCATGATCGAGGCCCCAGTCGTGGTCCAATTCTACTTTTGCAGAATGAATCAATTCCACAGTTTCCTTTGCGAGTAAAGGATTTCCCGGCGCTGGATATTGTACAGCAAAAAGTTCTTTGGGAAACCCGCCAAAATCATGAATGGTTTTAGGGAAGTCCATGGCTGTTATTTGAGTGCCTTTTGTAAACCAGTGTGCTGACACAACCAAAACTGCTTTAGGTGTTGGAATTTCCGTTGCCATTTGTGCCCACCTTCGGCTGAATTCAGTGTCTTCAATTCCATTCATGGGTGAACCGTGGCCAATGAAGAGAACAGGCATTAACTGTTCCTGCTCGTTTAAGCCACTTGTAAAGGTTTTAAAGGCTGATAATGTTGTCATAGCTGCTGCTCCTGTTATAAGTGTTTTAATAAATTGTTCTCTTTTCATGTAATGTCGGATTTTATATTACTTTCCACAAAGGGCCGGCTTTTGTTTCTGTCCGTCTCACTTTATTTTGCCGTTCCAGTTCCTGTAAGATGGCTCCGGCTTCTTCCATTGTTTTATCAAAAAATACGGCAAATTCTTTAAGCGTAATGGTATTATATCCTTTCAAAATTGTTTCATAAGAAGATGGCGTTTCTTTCTTTACTTGACCTGGCACTAACTTCAGCAGCGCATCTTCATAAACCTGGTATGGCTTGCTTCCATATACTTTAAACCGGTTGTCATCTCCATCAATAAAATAAATAGTGGGAAATCCTCTTACGCCCCATTCTCTTGCCATCAATAGATCTTCCTCAAATAATTTTTTTGTCTTGTTCCGATAATCAAATTTGAACTGTATATGATCTAAGCCAGTATCCTTAGCGGCCTGCACCAGGTGTTCCAATTTTGTAATATTCTTTCTCTCAGTGAATACCATTTCCTTTATTCGTCTCAGGAATTGATCTGCTTTATAACTGCCCTGTAATTGTGCCGCTTTAAAAGCAATGGCAGGAGGGTATGAGGAATTCAAAGGGTCTTCATTCCACACTTCGCCATCAATTGGCATATTGTAATAAGCACTGGCTTCTTTCCAATGCTGTGCCACACTCTCCGGTCCGTTTACATCGCTTCCGCCATATTCACTCCAGCTTTTCAACAATCCGCCCATCCGGTATTCAATGTCAAAATATTCCCCATACTCCTGCTTCAACTTCCTAAGTTGTGGTTCTATGCCCCAACAGGAAGAACAAATTGGATCGGTAAAGTATAAAAGCTTTACTGGTTTATTAACTATCGCATTTTTACTTTCATTGGAAGCCTGCGGTATTTCACAAATCCCGGTTTCCATATCACAATTCATCAAATCTTTATTTTCAGTTTGCATGTTTTTAAATTTTAATTTGTCAATACATTTTTAATCCTTGCTTCTCCTGGTTTGCTTTTCTGCTCTAAATATTTTTTTGCTGCCTGTGCCATTGTCACCACTGCTGCACCCATCATGATTACATCTTTTATTACCAGTCTGCCCGCAGCACTTAAATAAGGGAAGCCTGATTCCGTATCGCCCAGTGGTGGACCCCATGTTTCGGGGGTAGTTATCAAAAATGACAAGGTTACCAGTGACATGATAAACGCAAGGAAACTACCCACAGCCGATAATGCGGGTGAAACCGGGTACAATGCAATGAGCATTCCTATCAATACAATAAATGCTCCTAATCCATATGAAAACAAATAGGTGTTGTTTTCCCTGTGCCATGCAATATTTTCCGGATTGTATTCTCCTTCTTTATTCATGTGCTTTTTGTATTCAGGCGCATCATATTTTAAAAAGAAATTCATAGTGGGGCTATTGGCAACAAAAGGAACGATACCCAC
>JAGPDJ010000100.1 GCA_018057635.1 Ferruginibacter sp.
GGCATAATGGGTAAACACATCCAGGCATTCCGCATCGCCAAATGGTTTATAAGAATCCTGCATTAATTTATTGATCGTTTGTTCAGTAATCGAAGGGTTTATTCCACCGAATTTATCAAATGATGAATAAACCGGAAATCCACTCCTGCCTTCATTTAAAATCCTGTCGAAAGCATCCCAGGCGCCAAAAGCAGCTACTTTGTTTTTATAACCGGGTTGTTTGTTTAAAAACTCCAGCAGGTTGGTATTAGGATTTGGCGGATAACCGTTACTGTTGATCAAAGTATCCGGGAAACCGGTGAATATTTCATTATAGCCGGGATATGAGAACCAATAAGGGTTTGCATTATCAACATAGTTATGATAAAGCCGGTTGCCATAGATCTGCCCGGTAGATTCAATAGTGCTCCATAGAAATGGCATTAGTTTTTTTCTTCTGTCTGATTCATTGCCTGCCCAGTATTTCCGGTACAGGTACAGGCTGTCATCCTGGTTGTATTTTTTATTATTGGCAAGCGAACTGTCCATCCCATTGAATACTTCCTGCCACCTGAGACCATCAGTGGTAATAATAATTATATTTTCTGCTTTTTGGGAATAGCTGAACAAAGTAGTTAGAGATAGTGCAAACACCAGCAATGGTTTCATTATGCATATATTTTAAATTCATTCAATAAGGCTTGTATCTTCATTATTTCTCCGGCATCCACAGAAACGGATTGTAATTTTTCCTGCATTGTTTCAGAAATAAATTTCATGCCTGATTCAACTAGTCTCCTGGCAGAGGTATGAAATTCAGTTGCCTTTGTTTTACCTGCTATTTCAATGATATTATCAGATCTTACAGCACTTCCCGGCATGATGATGATCCTGTCGCCAGCTTTATTAACAAGTGAACCAATCAGATCCAGTGCATCTGTTGCCATTGGTTTTTGCCCACTTGTAAGGATCCGCTCACATCCCGTTTCAATGATGTCTTCCATTGCTTCAAATGCATCAATTGTTCTGTCAAAAGCCCGGTGAAAGGTAACCCCCATGGGATAGGCAAGTTCTACCAACTGGCTGCACCTGTTTTTATCAACTGTTCCGTCTTCATTCAGTAAACCAATCACCACACCATCACAACCCAGTTTTTTACAAAGGCTGATATCTGTTTTCATGATTTCAAATTCTGCTTCACTATACAGAAAATCTCCGCCACGCGGCCTGATGATGGGGTAAAGCTGTATGTGCAATTGCTGCCTGGCTGATTTTATAAAACCAAATGATGGGGTAGTGCCGCCTTCGCCAGGTCCAGCACATAATTCGATGCGATGTGCGCCGGAAGCCTGTGCTATGATACAGCTTTCAATATTAAACCCGATTATTTCAAGTACATGGTTCATAATAAAGACATGCTATCTATTTATATACTTTCAGATTCTGCTGATAAAAATGAAACTATTTTTTAAATAAGATATTTAGATGGATGTATGGTGTTTTCTTTTTCACTCTTTACAGCATATACAAAACCTTCCTGTATGGCATAAGCGCCGTATTGCCCTTTTTTGTTCATAGCTAAAAACCCAACCTGCAATGATTTTGCTTTTTCTTTATCTCTTTTTACAATTCTCTCAACCGCTTTTTTACAGGCATTTTCAGGTGAATAACCCTGGCGCATAAACTCAACTACCAGGTGTGTGCCGCATATCCTGATCACTTCTTCACCAGTGCCACTGCTGGTAGCAGCACCAACCTCATTGTCTACAAATAATCCGGCTCCAATAACAGGAGAGTCGCCAATCCTGCCATGTAATTTAAAAGCCATACCACTCGTTGTAACTGCACCGCTCAGGTTAGCTTTAACATCCATGGCTAACAGGCCCATGGTATCGTGATTGGCAGATCCGTCTTCAAAAAAATTAGGTGCAAACGGCCCGTTTGTTTTTTTGTTTTCTATATTAATTACAGGTTTATACTCACTGTTCTTAAGCCATTCTGTATATGCTTTTTTTGCATCTACTGAAAGTTCTGCAGATTCCAGTTTAAATCCATTTTCCAGCGCAAATTGCTGGGCGCCGGCTCCAACCAGTATTACATGCGGTGTTTTTTCCATTACCATTCGGGCAACTGATACCGGGTGTTTAATCCTTTCCAGTCCTGCTACAGCGCCACAGTTGGCAAATTCATCCATGATACAGCTATCCAGGGTAACAATTCCATCCCTGTCGGGGTAACCACCCAGCCCAACACAGCAGTTGATTTCATTCTCTATATAAATGGCGCCTGCTTCCACAGCATCCAGCGCACGTCCGCCTGCAGATAATATCTTCCAGGCTGCTGCATTTACCGGCATTCCACTGTCCCAGGTAGAAATAACAATTGGTTTTGTATTTACACCCATGCCGGTTAACAAAGAATCCTTTGTTGAAATCACCGGTGCTGCAAGTGCCGAGAGTTTTAAAAATTTCCTACGGTTAAGCATATACGCTGTATTAACAGTTTCCGTTTATCAATAATCATCATTCAATGCAAAATGCTGTTTTCTTGTTTTCCATTTTCCTCTTGTAAAATCCGGGATGTCCTGAACCTGTCCGCCTTCAATGATGCTTTTTTCGCTTAAAGGGGTTATGGCATACCAGCTGGCATAATCATAAACATCCATGGGGAATTCGGTTCCTCTTTTTATACATTCAATGAATGCGTGATCAACAAAAAAATCCATGCCGCCATGGCCTGCGCCTTCTGCCTGTAAACCAAATTTTTTCCAAAGCGGATGATCATGTTCGGTCAGCCATTTTTCTGTGTTATCCCAACGATGGCTGTGTTTCATTTCTTTTTGAAAATATATGAAACCCTGTTTATTTCCACCGCTTCCATAATCCTGCCACAGACCTTCGGTTCCCTGTACCCTAAAACCAAGGTTATATGGTCTTGGCGAAGAAACATCATGCGTTAGCAAAATGGTTTCTCCATTGGCACATTGAATTTGTGTATTAACAATATCACCACATTTAAAGGAAATATTTGCATTGGGATGTGCGGCGCCACCTTTTGGATGTTCTACAATGTATTTATGCAAACCCCTTGCTTTGGTTGCAACAGAAGAGAGCCTTGTCATCCGGTTCCCTTTATTGATATCCATCATAACCGCAACAGGCCCCAGGCCATGAGTTGGATATAATTCCCCGTTCCTGTTCTTATTGTGTTCTGTTCGCCATTGGGCCTCACTGTATGCGTTTTTCCCAAATTCCACACCGCTATCGTACGCAGTTTTACCATCATTGAATAAAACACCACGCAGATCGTGTTCATAACCGCCCTGGGCATGCAGCAGTTCACCAAACATACCTTTTCTAACCATGTTCATGATTGCCATTACATCCCGGCGGTAACAAACATTCTCCATCATCATCAGGGGAATCTTTGTTTTTTCAGAGGCATTTACCACGTCCCAGCATTCCTGTAGTTTTACAGCACCACAAACTTCTGCACCCACGATCTTGCCTGCATTCATGGCATCAATCGCCTGTATGCTATGCCATTCCCAGGGCGAACAGATCACTACTGCATCAATGTCGTCCCTTTTCAACAGGTTTTTATAATCAAAATCGCCGTTCTTATATATTGCGGGTAAAGGCCTGTTATAAGTTTTGAATATTGGCAAAACTTCGTCTATGCTTCTTTGCTGGGGATCAGCGAGAGCGGTCACTTCTACATCTTCCCGTTGTAAAAAATTACCCAGGTGTTCCTGCGAGCGTAATCCTGCGCCAATGATTCCGATCCTGACTTTTTCTTTTTTTACAGGTGAAAATGCTTTTAACTGATCAGTTACCATAATTGCCATTCCGGCCATGGCAGATCTTTGTATAAAATTTTTCCGGTCTATTTTGTAAGGCATGAAATATTGTTTATTGAAAAATCTGTTTATTAATGCATCGATAACTTTTTCAACATGGCTGTGGATGCACTGTCGGCATACATGCCAAATGCACTGGTGATTACACCTTTGATGCTGCCGTCTTTTGATTCAACAGCATAAACCACATCTTCATCAGCTGGATTTGTTTCGCCTTCAAAACGATGCACTTCCACAATTTCAAATTCGTTCGGGTTCAGGCAGATCTTATTATCAGTACACATCAGCTTATCAAAAGCAATATTAAAATTAACCGTGTAGCCCCTGGCCTTTAAACCATTTAAAGCATAAACAACAGTGTCGTATGTTTCCATAAAAAGTATTTGTTCTAAAGTTACGGCTTTGGGCTGTCAGTTATTTTTAAAAAATATAAATAAATAATCACTGCAAGTGATATAACAGCTGTAACCAGGAAAGTGAAAACAGCTCCCAAATGATACCAGAGCAATCCACATAAACTACTTGCAATCAGTGCACAAATACTTTGAAAACCACTGAATGTTCCTAATGCAGATGCTGTTTCGTTCTTTGGAACCAGGTTACTGATCCATGCTTTGCTGATCCCTTCTGTAGCTGCAGCATATATTCCATAAAGAGCAAAAAGAAGGAAGAAGACATACATGTTTTCATTTAGGGCAAATCCGGTGTACACGATACTAAATATACAAAGCCCGGTAATTAGAATGCTTTTTAGTCCGATCTTATCGGCCAGGATACCCAATGGGTATGCGCAAATAGCATACACCAGGTTATAGAATATATAAATGCCAATAATTACGGTATCACTTTGCCCGCTTTCTTTCATTTTAAGTAGCAGAAAAATATCTGAACTGTTAATAAGCGCAAACAATAAAAGACCCGCTACCAGTTTTTTATAATTTGCCGGGCTTCCTTTCCAGTAAGAAGTGAACGCAAATAAGCTAGCCTGTACGATCTCTTTTTTTTTGGTTACCTGCTTTTTAAATTCTTTAATGAACAGTGTGCTGATAATTGCAAGTACACCTGGTACAACCGCAATGATAAAAAGCATTTGGTAATGCTCCGGATTAAAATATAAATAGATCAATGCAATGGCCGGACCAAATACAGCACCCAGTGTATCCATCGAACGGTGAAAACCAAAAACACGGCCTTTTGTTTCCGGGTTGCATTCATCACTTAACATAGCATCCCTGGCACCGGTTCTGATGCCTTTCCCAAGCCTGTCGGTTGTTCTGGAAAAAAATACCCACCAGGGATATATGAAAATGGCGAGCATCGGTTTACTGATGGCACTAAGGCCATAGCCCAGTTGAATAAATGGCAATCGCTTACCCATGGCATCGCTTCTTTTGCCAAAATAACTCTTGGTAAGCCCGGCAACGGCCTCTGCAACACCTTCTAAAACACCAATGAAAATGGCAGAATAACCAATTTGCTTCAGGAATAATGGCATAATAGGGTACAGCATTTCACTTGCCATATCTGTAAATAAGCTAACCAGCGATAGAATCCATACTGTTTTAGTGATTACCCGCATATTATATAGTTGTGTAAATATATTTTGTAAAATCTGAATAATTAAACATTTCAATCATAAGTCATATGCCTCTCAAAACAAATAGTTTATGTACATTGCAGGGGTAAACTGGGGTGTTATGAAGACAAAATTTTGCTTATTATACCTTATTTACAGCAAGAAGTAATTAATTATGGGAAAAGGTAAAAATACGGAACACAAAAAATCTTCACAGGTTAAGACAGTGAAAGGAAAACTGGATATCAGCCGGAGCGGGATGGGATATGTGATTGTAGAAGGACAGGATAAAGACATATTGGTTAAACCAAATGATTTTGGGAAAGCATTTCATGGCGATATGGTTAGTGTACAGGTTTCAAATGATTCCGGCAGGGGAAAGCGGATGGAAGGAAAAGTGGTTGATGTGATTCAAAGGAAACAGGTTGAATTTATTGGCAATGTAGCAGTAAATAAAAATGTTGCTTTCTTCATTTCAGGTTCAGGAAAAACAATACCAGATTTTTTTATCCCAACTGAAAAGCTCAATGGCGCAACAGACGGCGACAGGGTAGTGGCACGTTTAGTTAAATGGGATAAATCTGATAAAAAGCCGCAGGCTGAAGTGGTTACCGTTATTCATGCAGAAGATGAGGCAGATATGGCCATGAAGGAAATATTGATAGATGCAGGATTTCCCTTGCAGTTTGAAACCGAAGTATTAAAGGAAGCAGCAAAACTTTCTGAAAAAATTACAAGGGAAGAGATCAGTAAACGAAAAGATTGCCGTGATATACTCACTTTCACCATTGATCCGGCTGATGCAAAAGATTTTGATGACGCTATTTCAATCCGAAACCTCGACAATGGAAATTATGAGATCGGCGTGCACATTGCAGATGTAAGTCATTTTATTAAACACGATAGTATTCTTGACAAAGCAGCATATAAAAGGGCTACCAGTGTTTACCTGCCAGACAGGGTAAACCCGATGTTACCGGAACGTATTTCCAATGAACTTTGTTCATTAAGGCCCAATGAAGACAAGTACACTTTTTCTGTGATCTTCCAGATTACAAACAGGGCTGAAATAAAGCACAAATGGATCGGCAGAACATTGATTCACAGCAATCACCGGTTTACTTATGAAGAAGTGCAGCAAACCATTGAAACAAAAGACGGGCTTCATTATAAACCTATTTTATTGTTAAACGATCTTGCAAAGAAATTCAGGAAAGAACGTTTTGATAATGGGGCAATAAATTTTTCTTCGCAGGAAGTAAAATTCAAACTGGATGAAAAAGGTAACCCGATAGGAATAGTCATTAAGGAAAGCAAAGATGCTCACAAACTCATTGAAGAATTCATGCTGCTGGCTAACCGGACAGTTGCGGAATATGTTTCCAGGATAAAAAGCAACAAAGAACCCATTCCCTTTCCCTACCGCATACACGATACACCCGACGAGGAAAAATTGAAAGCCTTTGCTGCTTATGCAAGGAAGTTTGGGTATAAATTTGATATACATAATGAAAAAGAAATAGCAACTTCATTTAATAAATTGCTGGAGGAAGTACAGGGTAAACCTGAACAGCATGTGCTGGAACAACTGGGTATCCGCACCATGGCCAAAGCGGTGTATACGTCACAAAATGTTGGTCATTACGGATTGGGATTTGAAAATTATTGTCATTTTACTTCGCCCATCAGAAGATATCCGGATGTGATGGTTCACCGTATTTTACAGGAATGCCTGGAGAAGAACCTGAAGATTGATAAAAAGATGGATGAGAAGTGCAAGCATTGCAGTGACAGGGAAAGAAGCGCCATGGAAAGTGAACGTGCAGGCAATAAATACAAACAGGTACAATACATGCGTCAATTCGTTGGCGATGATTTTGATGGCATCATCAGCGGGGTTTCAACATTTGGATTCTGGGTTGAAACGATCGAACACAAATGTGAAGGTTTGGTGAGCCTGAGAGACCTCAGTGAATTTGATGATTTCAGGCACGATGAAACGGAATATATGCTTGTTGGTATGCGTACAGGACAAAAATTCAGGATGGGAGATAAAGTAAAAATAAAAGTTGTTGCTGCAAATCTCACCAAACGCCAGTTAGATTATCATTGGGTTCCCGATAATGTAAAGCCGGTTAAAACGGCGAAAAAGACAGCAAAGAAGAATAGTTAATAAGTTAACAAGTTTATAGTAACCTAGAATGTATAAACTATAAACTCTAAACTATAAACTTATTTATATAATATGCAACCTTTCACTACACTCTTACAACTTTTTGAAGC
>JAGPDJ010000101.1 GCA_018057635.1 Ferruginibacter sp.
AACAGGCTAAAGAAATTTATCAATACTATTCAAATGGCACATTTAATAAAGACTTTGAATTGCTTAATCAGATTAATGCAGCAAGTGGCTCAGTAATGGATAATATTGCAGAAGGTTTCGACAGAAGCGGAAACAAAGAATTTATAAATTTCCTTATAATTGCAAAGGGCTCAAATGCTGAAACCCGTTCTCAACTATATCGTGCATTCGACAGAAATCATTTGATCAATGAAATCTTCAATGAGATGATAACGAAAAATGAATTGTTAGGTAAAAAAATCATGTCATTCCTTCAATACCTGAGAAAATCTGAATTTAAAGGACAGCGTTATAAATAGTTTGAGGTTTGATGAGGATTTTGCTTCAAACCTCAAACTTCAAACTTCAAACAACTAAGCCTGCCCTGCCGGCCCACCAAAATTAAACGGTATTTCAACGGCTTCCATATCCTGTATCGTTCCGTTAGAAGTTTCAAATTTTTTAATGTTATCAATCATAGCTTTCATGAATCTTTTGGCATGAAAGGGCGTTAATATAATCCGGTTTTTTACCTTGCTTTTAGGCGTGCCGGGCATAACATTAACAAAGTCTACTACAAATTCTGCATGGCTATGGGTTATAATTGCCAGGTTTGCGTAAGTGCCTTCTGCTACCTCCTCAGAGATCTCAATATTCAATGCTGCCGGTTGATCTGTTGGGTTGTTCATATAGTTCAATTTTTCAACAAAGATAAAAACAAAAAGCTCCTTTACAGGAGCTTTTTGAAATATTATAACAGATAACAAAATTACCTAGGGCCTAAATAATATAGCGTATCAAAAAATGCACGGTCTGGATTGTTATTATACCTCCAGTAAAGGTACATTGTTTTAGTTGCGTCATCATACCTGCTGATACTAGGATTTGCAGGATCTGGAGGAGCAGGGTAATTTGCGCCATTATTCATTCCTATTGGAGTAGCGCCACCGGTATTGTAAATAGCTGTTGCCAGATTTGTTGCCGGGTTGAAATCAACCTGGGGAGCAATTGCAGGACCATACCAGCTAAGTGTGTTATTAGCATCAGTAGCAATAGGATGACCTACACTTCCAGCGTCTTTAAAATAGAATATAACTGAAGCTGCACCAGTAGTGATCATGTCCATTTCAGCCTCATAAAAGAATTGATAAGTTGGGCGATTGTGAATTCCCTTTAAATTATAAGTGCCATCGTATTTGTTTTTTGCACCAATGGTAGATACAACAGTCCTGTTATAAGATATTGTACCATTAGCATCAGCAGCTGTGATGGTGAAAGCCAAGCCATAAGTAGTGCTTGGATCTAACACAGTAGCATCAGGAATAGTGATAACGATTTGCTTTGCAAATTCGCCTGGCTGCATGGTCATGTTGAAAAGGCCACCATCTCCACCAGTTTTTGGTGTAGCAGCAGAGATTGAGTACCATGTATTTGGTAAATATACAATACCCGGATCAAATGCTCTTAAAGCTGCAGTATCGTCAATTACAGTAACATTCATTGTCTTATTAAGTTCTGTGTTATTTGGAACGTCCCTGCGAACATCACAAATAACCAGGTCAGTAGGAACTGGAACGAAGTCTATGGCAAATTTGCTTTCACCCGGCTGTCCGCCTTTTACCAACTTAACCAGGGTTTGCCCCCTGTCGCCGATTGGATCAACTTCATCAGCTTTATCACAGGCCGTAAAAGCTATTGCAACAAAGGCTACGGCTGCCAGTTGTTTTGTAAAATTTAAATATTTCATATCTGTATAATTTTATTATTGTTTGAATATTATTAAGATCATACAGCGGAACAAACCGCTGTATGATCAAATATCAATTTTTTAAAGATCCCACCACATTCTTGAATTCATTTTATCTCCGCCATTCAGACGAGATACAGCTATAGCAACCTGAGCAGGATTTAATCCATAATCAGTAGTTGTAAAGTATGTATACCTGCGGGGTATTGCACTTCCTGCACCAGAATTTGTAGCATAAGTAGTAGGAGTTAAATGAGGAAAACCAGTCCTTCTCCATTCGCTCCAGCCTTGAACGCCATCAGGATAATGAGCCAGGTAGCGTTGTAAAGCAATACGCTCAAGTGGTGTAGATGTAATAGCATCTGCACCAACAATTGAATTGTAAGCATTTGCTCCAATGGCGGCTCCACCACCAGTTCCAGTAGAATAATTAGCTTGTGCACTAGCAATATAAGCAGCAGCACCACTAACACCCCATTGTGCGAATGATTCAGTAATAGCCTGATTGTATAAAGAAGCGGCGTTACCAGTTGCCCAACCTCTTTCAACACCTTCTGCAGCAGCTAATAAGCTGGTAGCAGCACTAACAATCACAACATCAGCGTCTTCTTTCAGGAAGTCTGCAGAAAGAAACTTACCATAACCCGTTCCAAAGTTAATCGCATCAGCTCTAACCAATCCATAAGGAAAATCTGAACCTGGTGATTTAAAAGCAGCTTTCCTGTTGTCAGCCATATTAGTCATAATGTCGCCAATTGTTTTACTGAACGCGTAATCTGTACGACCATCATAAATAACAAAATATGGATTTTTGAAACTTCCTCCAGCATAATCTATTACAAAATTATCACTGTTACTGGTTATAAAACCGTTAGGATCATCGTAAGCTGCAGCAAATTCTGTTGCAGCTAAAGTAGGAGCAACTTTTACCATACGTAACGCAATCTGCATACGCAAGGTGTTGGCTAATTTTTTCCATTTAGCCTGGTTACCTCCGTAAATAAAGTCACCCTGAGCAGGAAACCCGCCATCAAAACCAGCTACTGCATCAGTCAGGTCTTTAAGCATTCCAGCATAAATGTCTGATTGTTTGTCATAAGCTGGATTCTGGTTTGCGGCTCCCTGTAACGCTTCACTATACGGAACATCACCCCATCTGTCAGTTACAGTCCAAAAATAGTATGACTTCATGATTTTAGCTACTGCAATTTGATTTGCATTTGAACCAGAAACCAGCACTGAAGCTTTGGTTGCAGGATCTGTATTTTTATTAATAATTACCTGCAGATCCATCAGTGGGCCGCTATATGTACCTCCCATGTCTAAAGTAGGTTCAGCATATAATGATGCATCGGTATACTGTGTTTCAGATATGTACTGAGCAAACAAGCCTGCTTTTGTACCACCAGTTGCAGTTCCCGATACAACTCCATTAAGAGCAATCTCAGCATTGGTTAGAAGCGCCCCTGTTATAGGATCGGTTGAAGCATCTTGTCTCACATTGGTATCGCCAAAATCTTCCAGTTTTTTACAACTGCTTCCTGCCAGCATATAAATACCCGCTGAGAGTATTAAAAGAGATTTAAAAAAAGTATGTTTCATTTTATAAATTTTAAAGGTTTTTAATGTGCCTGCCTGTTCCGGATACACCGGAATTGTATCACTTAAATTAGAAATTCAATTTAAGGTTAACACCGATAGACCTTGTTCCAGGATACTGTCCATCTTCACCTTGTACAGCACTGATCTCAGATGGATCGAAATCCTTTGTTTTAGCCCATATTAAATAAGGATTACGTGCAATTACAGAAAAGGTTGCCCCCTTAAGGTACCTGCTTACACCCATTCTTTCAACTGGCAGCCTGTAACCAACACTAAATTCCCTTAATTTAACAAAACTGAGGTCATAAATGCTGTTTTCTGCAATGTTATTAGTCCTGAACTGATGGAAATAAGTTTGAGCATCTACATAGTAGTCAACAGCTTTTCCTGTATTATCAACACCAGTAACATGAACGCCACCGCCATCTTCAACTGCATCGCGGATAGAAAAACCTTTATCATTTAGAGTAGCAGTACGTGCTGTAAGACCTGAGAATGTACCCCAGAAATCAGACAGAGAGAAAAACTTACCACCGTATTGATAATCAATATTGATATTAACTGTAAAGTTTTTAAACAAAGTAAAAGTATTTTGAACACCTCCTGTGTAATCCGGAAGAACACTTCCAAAATTAACATCAGCTTCACGGATAAACAGACCATCAGAAGCCAAAATCGGTGTACCACTAGCATCACGTTTGATACCACCACCAAACATCTGGCCCCATGGCTGACCTTCTGCACTTACTGTGTAAGCAGATGAAGTACCAGAGAAAGCACCAGAAGCAGAAACTAAACGTTGTTGTATTGTATCTTCTTGAATAGATACTACTTCATTTTTAATTAAGCGACCCCATGTTGCTGTGATATCCCACTCGAAATTCTTTCTTTGAACTGGTTTAATGAAAAACTGAACGTCTACACCTGTTTTAGCAATTTCTCCCGCATTGATACTTAATCCGGTATATCCAATAGTTGGAGTAGTAGTTACATTCACCGGGAAATCTTTGTTTGTCCTGTCCCAATAAGTCACAGAAAAACCAAGCCTGTTTTTCAACCAACGAGTTTCAATACCGATTTCTTTTTCATCATTTGTAGCCCCAGTTAAATTCGGATCCACAATTGTATTTGGTTCCGACATTATTAAGTTTCCGGCAAATGTATTAGCATCAGGTATATAAGGCGTAACCAAAGCATAAGCACCCAATGAATTTAATATCTGGCCATAAGAGGCCCTGATCTTACCATAACTCAGGATGTTCCTGTTTTTGATGAAATCGCTGAAAACAAATGATGCCCCGATTGATTTGGTATCAATTGAATTACCAAATGGTTCTGCAGATGTATAATCCCTGCGATAGGTACCTTCAATGAATGCAAAGTTTTTGTAACCTAAATCTGCACGGAAAAATAATCCTCTCCTTGAATATCTATTAACTACTTCAATCGCTTTATCAGTCCTCAATGAATTTTGAATTGGATCCTTTGAATTTGATAAAGAATATAAACCAGGTACTTTTAAACCACCAAAAGTATTCGCATTATAAGTACGTGAGTTTGTTTTCAATTCATCATAACCTACGTTTGCATTGATTGCGAAATCCCTGATTTTCTTGCTGTAAGAAACCAGCAATTCATAGTTTTGACGATTGCTGAACGTGCTGAACACACCATATACAGCTTTACCATTACCATCATAAGGATTGAAAGAAGACTGTGTTTGGCTAGTCTCCATTTCAGAAGGATAAATTCTATATCCATCTGTATTCAATTGTTGTTTACGGTAAGTTGCTTTAACACTCAGGTCGTTGTTAATCTTGTAACGTAATGAAACGTCTCCAAATAAACGATCCCTGTTGTCTGGATTTTTAACCAAATCAAAATAAGTGTAAGGATTGAACCAGAAATTAGCTCCATAAGAACCTGTAGGATTTGAAGGATTATATGCACTTGGATTTGATTTATTCCAACTTGCATAAATTCCTTCAGGTGATTTCAAAGAACGTAATTCTTTCATTTTCGCCATATCAACATCCCTGTGGAACCACTGGTTAAATGAACCAGTTGATTGGTTTGAATAACCATCGTTTCCTTCTGAATTTCTTTTTTGACTGATGTAATTTACACTGGCAGCAAAAGTTAATTTGCTGGTAATGTCTAATGAAAAGTTGGTATTGAATGTATTCCTTTTCATATATTCTGAAGGAATCAATCCTTTAACATCCAAGTTTGTGTAAGAAGCCCTTAAAGAGTAATTGTCACCAGCTTTAGAGAAGTTAACATTATTAGTCTTTGTAATACCTGTATTGTAAAAATCTTTAATGTTATTTGGCTGAGGATTCAGGGTAGTAGTTTTAAATGCATATTCTGATCCCGGATACCAAGCGTACCATGGAATATACTCCTGTCCGGCCATTCTTGGGCCCCAGCTTGCATCATCGGAAAAATCGTGGTAGAATTTACCATCCAGCGCTTTCCAACCTTCCGGATCACCTGCCTTATATTTATATTGTAAAAAATCACCATCACCACCTGCATAAGCATTTTGGTAATTAGGTGTTATGTAAATCTTATCAAAAGTTACACCGCTGTTTATTTCAATACCAAATCCAGACTGTCCTTTCCTGGCACGCTTTGTATTAACTACAATAGCACCATTGGCTCCATCAGGACCAAATAAAGCAGCAGCAGCAGGACCTTGCAAAACAGTGATATCTTCCACATCATCTGTATTAATATCATTTGAACTTGGCATAATGGTACCGTCAACTACATAGATAGGTCCACCACCTGCACCCAGGCCGTTCTCACCACGCAAACGAACTGTAGTTCCTGCTCCCATTTTAACACCAGACTGACTGCGTATCTGAGCACCAGCCACTTTACCTGCCAATGCATTGTTAACATCAGCAGCACGAACCGTGTTCAGTTGCTCTGCACTAACATTTTGTACGTTAGAAGACTGGCTTCTGAGTGTACGCTTTGTCTGGAATGCGCTAGTTACGATTACTTCTTTAATGGTGTTTGATTTTAGTTCAAGCGCTGTAGATATGTTATTCATTGAACCTACAGGAACTTCAACAACATCAAAATTTAACTGCGAAATCACCAGTACATCACCCTGGTTAACATTAATACGATATTCGCCGTTAACATCGCTTGTAATACCAGTACCCTTGCCTTTAATTGAAATAGATGCAAATGGTACAGGCTTACCGTTATTATCGGTAACCTTACCGGACACCACCCGGCTTTGTGCAAATGCCAATACTCCACAGAGCATCAACATTGTAAACAGTGATAAAAATCTTCTCATGTGCGATTAATTATTTGTTTAATGAAATGTAAAAATAAGGATATTTTACTAACGTAAAAAAATTGTTAATCTTTTTATACGGAAATGGCCCTTAAGTATATAATATGACATTAGGTTCATAGGAATTGCTGCATGGTAAGTTAAAAAAGTTAAATTTTGCTGGCAGAAAGTAATATATGTTGTTTGAAGTGACCTAAAAGCACTTTGGCTAGCAGTAAAGTTTACATTCAATACAAAGGATAAAAATAATACATATCATTGATAATTAACATATTATGTGATTTTCAGTATAATTACCCCTTCAATATTTACATTACATATATAAAGGGATTTACACTGCATATATAAAGAGGCAAATTTTCAAAGCCGGTATAACATTTGAAGTTTTAATTCTGTTTTCCTGTTACCTTTTATTTCATCCAGGCCTGATCCTATTGAAGATTGCCCGGAATTTACAGTTTGTGCTATCCTCACCCAGGCTGAAAGTTTTCGGGTTATATCATAATTAATATTCAGGTAATACCTATACCCCTGATTGTAAAATACCGGTATTGAATAACTGAATAAAACATCATTCTCATAAGCATATAAACTGCTGTTATAGTCATCTGTTTCAAAATACTGCAGGCGAATATTGGCTGAAAACGGCTTCAGCATTGGTTTATATATCAAATCTGCATTGGCAAGAAATCCCCTTGAGTCTTCATAGCCATTTTTATGAAACCATACCAAT
The DNA here is from genome assembly GCA_018057635.1 of Ferruginibacter sp. Next base: position 7,417 of record JAGPDJ010000101.1, read on the forward strand.
TCTACCCTGTTCCTGAATGTAACATGCCTGTTTATCTTAAAATTGAACTGTGTTCGCCAGTTTTTGTGGTGCTGATTGGTTACCGGGCTCATTGCAAGTGCTTCCGGATTTGCATTGGCGGCTTTTGACTCTCTTTTAAAACGGCTATATATTTCCAGTTGGCGGTTGGGCCGGTATGTTGCCTGAATAAAATAGTCGGAACCTGTTGACGGTGTATTTACCTGGAATTTCAGCCAGG
>JAGPDJ010000102.1 GCA_018057635.1 Ferruginibacter sp.
CCAGGAATAATAATGAACCGATGACATTTCTCAGGGCCAATATTTTCAAAACAGTACTGGAACTTGGTTTGTCATTTATACTGGTAGTTGGCTTTTTCTGGCGTTGGGAAGGCAGGGTAGCCGGTATACTGATATCTTCTGCCGTTATTGCTATCTACGCATTTTATTATTTCATAAAAAAGGGATACCTGTTCGGAAAAATCAGGAAAGAATACATCATCAATGAACTTATATACGCGGTTCCGATCATTGTACTGCAGGCAGCCATTTTCGCCATGAACGCCTCAGATAAATTCTTCCTGGCACATTTTACCAGCGATGATAATGAAACAGTAGGAATATATAGCGTTGCCTGCATTTTTGCTTCCATCGTTGTACTTTTTAGTTCTGCGCTTATTCAATATGTATTTCCCAGGATTTATGCGTTGCTCTCTGCAGAAACCATCAATTACCTGCAGATACGTAAATACTTCCTGTTTTATTTAGGCGGTATGGCTGTTGCTACCGTTTTAATAATTGTTATAACACCATTGATGTATCATTTTTTTATCAATGAACGTTATCATGCTGCCATCAGGTATAATTATATTTTATGTATCGGGTATTTTGTGTGGTCTGTTTCTTATTTCTTTTTCTCTTTCCTGTTGTACAATAAGCAAAAGAGAAAAATATTCTTATTCTCTCTTTGTTGTATAGCAGTAAGTGTGATATGTAATTACTTTTTTATCAGGCAGGGAAAAGATTTTGGTGCAGCACTTTCAGTGGCTACCTGTTTTTTTATCGTTTTAGTACTAACTTTATTATTTACAAAAGAATACTGGCAGCAATTTTTATTTTACCGGAGAAATGCCGGTATTAATCAGCGCGGCAAAATTTAAATTTGATTTACCTGATGAAAGAAGTTGTTTATAAATTACTGGATACAGTTACAGGTGGTAAAGGGCTTCGCAAAACCATCAATGGTTTTTCTGTAAAGCTACCTACACGCTATGTGAATTATTTTCCGGCTGATTATGAGCAGCAAAATTTTTCTTTTCTTAGAAAACAGGTAAAGCCTGGAGATACCATATTGGATATTGGAGCGCATATAGGCTTATTTGCCACCGCAGCAGCACAGCTTACGGGCAGTAACGGTAAGGTATATGCGTTTGAACCTGCAGCAGAAACCAATGTGCTCTTGAAACATACCATCTCTATAAATCAACTGAATAGTATCATAGAATGTCACAAGGAAGCTATGGGTGCTGCAAGTGGCAGAACAGTTTTTTATGTTTCTCCCATTAAAGGTGATAACAGCAACAGTCTTGTTTCCTATAAGGAAGACCGCAAACTTAATGCAGTTGAAGTAGATATGTTCAGCATCGATGATTTTGTGAAAATTAAAAATATCAGCAACCTTGCTTTCATCAAAATTGATGTGGAAGGCGCAGAATACGATACATTAAAAGGCGCAACAGCTACATTGAAAAACCTTAAACCAGCCTGTATTGTTGCCATACATCCCGAACCGATTGCTGCCAAGGGCGACAAGCTTGAAAATATTTATGACCTCATTACTGATTGCGGTTACCAGGTATATTATGATCAAAAAATGATGGGAAAAACTGAGTTTTGCAATAACCAGGAAATGATCGACCTGCATATATTACCACGTTAACTGAAGAAAACTAGCAAAGCGATTTATGAAAAAAACAATCCTCCACTTTATTTACGACCTGGGAAGGGGAGGCGCTGAAACAATGCTTGTGCGGGTTATAAAGGAACTGCCTGAATATAATAATATCGTTGTTACCTTGTATGACAACAATCAGTTTGGTGCAGAATTGCAGTGTACCAGGTATATATGCCTGAAGCAACGTTCTTTATTATTTTTTCCATTTACAGCCCTGGCTTTGCGTAAGCTGATCAGGCAATATCATGTTGACATTGTTCATACACATTTATTCTGGCCAACATTGATTGCAAGAATTGCTACGCCAAAAAATGTTACCCTTATTACTACCATTCATGCATTCATTGCAACTTCAGTTGAATATAAAAAGTGGTTTATCCGTTTTCTCGATAAAGTGTCTTACCGGTTACATAAATCTGTCATCATTGGTGTTGCCAAAGGGGCAACCGCTGAATATTTTTCATTCTTAAAACTTAAGCCTTACAGGTGTTATTCAATTTATACTTTTGTGGATATAGGGCAGTTTAATTACAGCAAAGCGATAGAAAAAAAAGAACAGGAGGGATTCAGATTAATAAGTGTAGGAGCATTGAGGTTGCAAAAAAACCACCAGTTTCTTGTTGATGCATTCAGGTTGCTGAAAAATGAGCCCATACATTTGCATATATATGGTGAAGGCCCTTTAAAGCCGGTTTTGCAACATTCTATTGATGAGGCTGCTGTAAATATCAGCCTGAAAGGAATGGTAACAAACATTCATGAATTGTTGCCGCAATATGATCTTTTTGTGATGTCTTCAACTTTTGAGGGGTTTTCATTAGGGGTATTGGAAACAATGGCTATGAAAGTTCCCATGTTATTGAGTGATATTGTATCTTTCCGCGAACAATGTGATGACACTGCCATGTTTTTCAGTTTGAATGATGTAAATGATTTTGCTGATAAACTTAAAACACTTATCAGCGATCAGAAAAAACGGGAACAACTGAGTGAAAAGGCATACAACAGGGTAATTAATAACTTTACTCTTGCGCATCATGTAAAACAATTAAAACAGGTTTACCTGGAAAACAGTAACAATAATTAAAGTAATGATGGAAACAGCGAAGGATTATTTTGTACATGAAAGCAGTTATGTGGATGATGGTTGCGAGATCGGCAAAGGTGTTAAGATCTGGCATTTTTCGCATATTATGAATCAGTGTAAAATTGGTGATGGCAGCAATATTGGCCAGAATGTAGTGATAAGTCCAAAAGTGGTTTTGGGAAAAAATGTAAAAGTGCAGAACAATGTTTCCATTTATGAAGGAGTGATCTGCGAAGACGATGTGTTTCTCGGGCCATCGATGGTTTTTACCAATGTGATAAACCCGCGCAGCGGCGTAAACCGCAAAAATGAATACAAAGAAACGATCGTAAGAAAAGGTGCAAGCATTGGTGCCAATGCAACCATTGTTTGCGGAAATGAGATCGGCGCTTATTCATTCATCGGTGCAGGTGCAGTGGTTACCAAACCGGTTCCTGCTTACGCATTGATGGTTGGTAACCCGGCCAGGCAAAAGGGCTGGATGAGCGAATTCGGTCACAGGTTAACATTCAATGAAAAAAATATTGCAGTTTGTGAAGAAAGCAAACAGGAATATTTACTGGAAAATAATATGGTTAAACGGATCAAATAATTAAGGAACAGAAGGATAAGTAACATAATAGCTTTAAACGAATGAAAAATTTTGCATTAATCGGCGCCGGGGGATATATCGCTCCCCGCCACATGAAAGCCATAAAAGATACGCACAACAATTTACTGGCAGCACTTGACAAACATGATTCTGTTGGAATTCTTGACAGCTATTTCCCTGCTGCCGATTTTTTTACTGAGTTTGAGCGTTTCGACAGGCATCTTGAAAAACTGAAAAGGCAGGGTATTAAGACAGATTATGTGAGCATTTGCAGCCCAAATTACCTGCACGATGCCCATATCCGCTTTGGATTACGGATAGGCGCAAACGCTATTTGTGAAAAACCCCTTGTGTTAAACCCCTGGAATATTGATGCCCTGGAAGAAATTGAAAATGAAACAGGGAAAAAAGTATTTACTATTTTACAGCTGAGGTTGCACCCTGCCATCATCCAATTAAAAGAAAAAATTGCTGCAGATACTTCCGGTAAAAAATTTGAAGTAAACCTGAAGTACATCACGTCAAGGGGCCACTGGTACCATACCAGCTGGAAAGGGGATATTCAGAAAAGTGGTGGTATTGCCACTAATATCGGGGTTCATTTCTTTGATATGCTCATGTGGATATTCGGGGATGTTAAACAGAATGATGTTTTGCAACATACAACAGACACTGCTTCAGGAACCCTTGAACTGGAAAGGGCTCAAGTTAACTGGATGCTCAGTATCAATGAACAAACACTGCCTGCTGATGTGAGGGCTGCCGGGAAACGCACATTCCGTTCACTTAGTATTGATGGTGAAGAATTTGAATTCAGCGAAGGGTTTACAGAACTGCATACATTATCATATATCAATATACTGTCCGGCAAAGGATTTCCGCTCACAGAAACAAGAAAAGCAATACAGCTTGTGCATGAGATCAGGAACAAAAAATAAATACCGGTATTCACGCTAATGTATAAATGCTTAAGCTTACAGGATGGTCGCAATCATTGATTACGGGGTTGGCAATCTTAATTCAATTAAGAATATGCTGAAAAAAATCGGAGTTGATTCAGTGATAACCAGTGTATCAGCCGAAATTGAATGTGCAGATAAGCTGATACTCCCGGGAGTTGGATCATTCGAATACGGTATGAAAAAACTACGTGATTCCGCTTTCTTTGATATACTTCAGCAAAAAGTTCTACAAAACAAAACGCCTATACTGGGTGTTTGCCTGGGTGCACAGCTTTTATTGAAAGGAAGCGAAGAAGGCCAGCCTGTTCCGGGCCTTGGTTGGATTGAAGGCAAAGCCCTTCGGTTTGACCAGGATAAGATGGCAGATAATTATAAAGTTCCACATATGGGTTGGAACGAACTACAGGTTAAAAAGGAAAGCCGCTTGTTCACAGATATGTACAACAACCAGCGTTACTACTTTGTACACGCTTATCATATGGCCTGTTACCACGAGGCTGATATACTTGCAGAAAGCAATTATTCTTATAACTTCGTTGCAGCGGTGGAAAAAGAAAATGTCCTGGGCGTTCAGTTTCACCCGGAAAAAAGCCACAAGTTTGGAATGAAGTTGTATGAAAATTTTATTAAATTTTATTAATAACCATTTATGCGGCGATATAGGGTGATCCCTGTGCTGATGTTGCACCAGGGCGGCTTATACAAATCTGTCAACTTTAAAAACCACCGGTACGTTGGCGACCCCATCAATGCAGTAAGGATTTTCAACGATAAGGAAGTAGATGAAATGATCATTGTGGATGTTGACGCTACCAGGGAAAACAGGGGCCCAAACATGCAACTGTTGTCTGAGATTGCCGGAGAAGCGTTTATGCCTATGGGTTATGGTGGCGGCCTCCGCAATATTGAACAGGTAAAACAACTGCTGTATGAAGGGTATGAAAAAGCGATCTTTAATTATACAGCAATTCATGACCTGTCTTTAATAGAAGAAACGGCCCGTTTATTTGGAAGCAGCAGTACAGTTGTATCTGTTGATGTGGCTAAGAACTGGCTGGGTCAATACAAAGTATATGAACAGAATGGGAAAAAGGCGATCAGCAGCAGCCTCTCAGATCATGTGAAAAGGATTGTGGATGCAGGCGCAGGGGAAATTTTTGTCACTTCCATTGATAAGGATGGTACGTTTGAAGGTTATGATATCCCTTTGATCAAACAGGTTTCATCCTCGGTTAATATTCCTGTTATAGCAAATGGCGGAGCGGCATCAGTAAATGATTTTAAAATAGCTATCGAAGAAGGCGGAGCTTCAGCAGTAGCAGCGGGAAGCATGTTTGTATTTAAAATGCCTCACAAGGCAGTTCTTATTACTTACCCGGATGCTGAAAGCCTCAGCAGTATATTGAAGTAAAATGAACAATAAAAAAGATTTCCAGGTTTGTGTTCGTTGTGTAATGGATACAACCGATCCGGATATAACATTTGATGCCAATGGTGTCTGTAATCATTGCCATGAATATGAAGAAACTAAAGCAATGTTTACATTTTCCCCGGAAGAAGCAACAATAAAACTGGATGCAATTGTTGAAAGGATAAAAAGAGAGGGTCGGGGAAAAAAATATGATTGTATTACCGGGGTGAGCGGTGGTGTTGATAGCACCTATGCTGTTTTCCTGCTGAAAAAACTGGGACTGCGGCCCTTGGTGGTACACCTCGATAATGGGTGGAATTCTGAACTTGCTGTACAGAATATTGAAAACATCATTACCAAACTTGAATTTGATTTGTTCACCCGGGTGCTTAACTGGAATGAATTCAGGGAACTGCAATTGGCATATCTTAAAGCATCGGTATTGGATTTGGAGGCGCTGACCGATCATGCCATCTCAGCAACGCTGTTTGAGCAGGCAAATAAGTATGGAGTGAAATATATCATGGCCGGAACAAACCGTGCCACTGAAGCCATCCTGCCGCTGAACTGGCGCTATGCAAACAAAACGAATGATGCAGTAAACATCAGGGCTATCAATGACGAATTCAGGAAGAAGCCGATTAAAGATTTCCCGTTACTCAGTTTTCAAAAACATGCATATTACTGGAAAGTAAAAAAAATACAATGGATCAGCCTGCTCGATTATGTACATTACGATAAGGCAACCGCGAAGAAGATCATAGAATCGGAACTTGGCTGGCGTGATTATGGTGGCAAACATTATGAGTCTATCATCACCCGGTTTTACCAGGGTTATATTTTACCGTTGAAATTTGGAATTGATAAAAGAAAGGCACACCTTTCCACCCTGATCGTTTCGGGGCAAATTACCAGGGATGCGGCATTGGAAACACTGCAAGAACCGGTTTTGGATGAAGCCGTATTAAAACAGGATATGGAGTTTGTTCCAAAAAAACTTGGTATATCTCGGCAGGAATTTGATGCCATCATGCAATTGCCACCCAAAAGTCATTACGATTATAAAACCGATAAAAAACTAAGGGAGTTCATTATTAAACTCAGCAGGAAAATATTTAAATAGGTTTTCATCCATACAGCATGCGATCAGTTCATTATATCATACCAACAGCCGCTATTGGTGGCGCTGAAAAAAGATTTATTGAATTATGGGCATATCTCAGGGTAAACCAACAGGAGTTTAACCTCAAACTGGTTATTTCAGCGCAACTGTATGCCGCAATTCAAAACAATGAAACTTTGCATACACTGCTTCAGCCACACAAAGCACATATAAGCGTGTACAATATCAGTTTTGATGAACCCATCATTTCATTCCAGAAAAAGCTTTACCATTTTGTTTGTGAACATGCAGCTAAAGATGACATCATACATTTTATTCTGTCATACCCAACCTATATTTTTCGGGTAAAACACAAAAAAAGCGTTTATTCGTTAACGGAGAGCAGCCTGGGAAACGTGAATATAAAAGGAAGGGTCTTGTACCTGCTGAATATATTCAGGGCAGCCCAAACGGATATTATAGACCCGGTTGTGTACAGGAAAGTATGCAGCTACTTTTTTTATAAGAAAAACCGGATTCATTTCACTCCCGGCAGCTTTACCAATACAGAACTTTTTAAACCTGCACCGGGTTATAAAAAAGAAAACTGGTTTGTTTTCCTGGGCAGGTTCTTTTATGTGAAACAAGCGGTTCAGTTATTACAGGCAGTACCGGAAATATACAGCAAACTGGAATCGGCAGGGTTTTCGGGATTTAAATTTATTTTTCTCGGATATGGGCAGCAGGAAAAAGAAATGCTGGATATTGTGAACAGTGATTCCTATAAATCCCTTCCCATTGAAATTAAA
>JAGPDJ010000103.1 GCA_018057635.1 Ferruginibacter sp.
ATATAAAACAACTATAATTTATATGTATGAACAAAGTTTATGAGAACGCCAGCCAGGCTGTTGCTGATATTTCTGATGGAGATGTATTGATGCTGGGTGGATTTGGGTTGTGCGGCATACCAGAAAACTGTATTGCAGCCCTGGTTAAAAAAGGCACCAAAAACCTTACCTGTATTTCTAATAATGCAGGTGTAGATGATTTTGGTATTGGCCTGATGCTGAAACAGAAACAGGTGAAAAAGATGATCTCATCTTATGTTGGTGAGAATGCAGAATTTGAACGGCAATTATTGAGTGGCGAACTGGAAGTAGAGCTGGTGCCTCAGGGTACATTGGCTACCCGTTGCCTTGCCGCCGGTTATGGAATGCCGGCAGTATTTACACCAGCAGGAGTTGGGACTGAAGTGGCTGAAGGTAAAGAAACAAGGAATTTTAACGGAAAGGATTACCTGATGGAATATGCTTTTGAAGCAGACTATGCCATCGTTAAAGCATGGAAGGGAGATACCCTGGGCAACCTGGTGTTTAAAGATACTGCCAGGAATTTTAACCCACTGATGGCTATGGCCGGAAAAATAACCATCGCTGAAGTGGAAATGTTGGTGGAAGCCGGGGAAATTGATCCCAACCATGTTCATACTCCCGGAATTTATGTTCACCGGATTTTCCTGGGGAAAAATTATGAGAAAAGAATTGAACAGCGTACAGTTCAAAACGCTAAGGGTTAATCACATTGAGTGATAACGCTGTATACATTTACAACCATCTCTTTAAAACAATATAATGGCACTCGATAAATACCAAATTGCACAACGCATTGCAAAAGAATTAAAAGACGGGTATTATGTAAACCTGGGCATTGGCATACCAACACTTGTAGCAAATTATATTCCTGCCGGAATCAATGTTGTTCTGCAAAGTGAAAATGGATTATTGGGTATGGGCCCGTTTCCGGAAGCAGGAAAAGAAGATGCCGACCTCATCAATGCAGGTAAACAAACCATCACTACCTTACCCGGATCGTCTTTTTTCGATAGCGCCCTCAGCTTTGGCATGATCCGCTCAGGTAAAGTTGACCTTACTGTATTAGGTGCCATGGAAGTTAGTGAAACAGGGGATATTGCAAACTGGAAAATACCAGGGAAGATGGTAAAAGGAATGGGTGGAGCGATGGACCTGGTAGCTAGTGCAAAAAATATCATTGTTGCCATGATGCATACCAATCCAAAAGGAGAGAGTAAACTGCTTACACAGTGTACCTTGCCGCTTACAGGAGTTAAGTGTGTAAAAAAGATCGTTAGTGACCTCTGTGTAATGGATGTTACAAGTGATGGTTTCCGGTTACTGGAAAGGGCACCGGGCGTAAGTGTGGATGAAATAAAATCTAAAACTGCAGGAAAGTTAATTATTGAAGGAGAGATTCCGGAGATGGTTTTTAATTATTAGTTTATTTGTTCATAGTTTTTAGTTTATGGTTGGTACAACCTAAACTCTAAACCTATAAACATTTTCAAAACAAATGCCCCGGTATTAACCAGGGCATTGTTGTATTTGAAATACAGATAGTATTGGTATTAAATTGTAGGAGCAGCGTTTAATATTTCTTCAGTTACACCTGAAGCATACTTTTCAAAATTTTTGATGAATTCTGCAGCCAGTTGTTTTGCTTTGATATCATATTGATCTTTATTTGCCCATGTATTTCTTGGATTTAAAACCTCTGAAGGAACACCGGGGCATTCAGTCGGCATCATCATCCCGAAAACCGGGTGTGCTTCAAAATTTACATTGTCCAGTTTACCTTCAAGGGCAGCAGTTATCATTGCTCTTGTATAGGGTAATTTCATGCGCTGGCCGATACCATAAGGGCCTCCGCTCCAGCCGGTATTGATCATCCATACATTTACTTCATGCTCTTTCATCTTTTTACCAAGCATTTCGGCATACTGCCCGGGATGCAATGGTAAAAATGGTGCTCCAAAACAAGCGCTGAAAGTAGATTTGGGCTCTGTTACTCCAGCTTCTGTACCGGCCACTTTTGCTGTATATCCACTGATGAACTGGTACATAGCCTGCCCTGCAGTTAACTTACTAACAGGAGGTAAAATGCCATAAGCATCTGCAGTTAGGAAGAAAATATTTTTGGGTGTCTTACCTATCGACGGTTCAAGTGCATTACTGATAAAAGACAACGGGTAACTTACCCTGGTATTCTCTGTAATTGCTTTGCTGCTAAAATCTATCTTGTTTGTTCCGGGATAGAAGGTTACATTTTCTACCAAAGCGCCAGGCCTGATGGCATTGTAAATTTCAGGTTCCTTTTCTTCACTCAGGTCAATTGTTTTTGCATAGCAACCACCTTCAAAATTAAAAACACTTTCCCCGGTCCAGCCATGTTCATCATCACCTATGAGTAAACGATTGGGGTCGGCACTTAATGTTGTTTTACCGGTTCCGCTGAGTCCGAAAAAGATTGCAGTATCTCCTTCTTTGCCCATATTTGCACTGCAATGCATACTTAGCACATTTGCACGCTGAGGTAAAATATAATTCAACATGGTGAAGATGCCTTTTTTCATTTCACCTGTATAACCTGTTCCTCCAATTAAAATGGTTTTATGAGTAAAACTCAGCATTGCAAAATTTTCAGCTACCGTTCCATCTGTAGCAGGGTCTGCCATAAAACCGGGCGCCTGAATGATATGCCAGTGCGGTGCAAAATTTTCAAGGTCTTTTTCGGCCGGCCGGATGAACATATTGAAACAAAAAAGATTGCTCCATGGGTTTTCGTTTATAACACGAAGGCTTAACCGGTAATTTTCATCTGCACACGCAAAACAATCACGCACCCATATTTCTTTTCCGGAAAGATATTTTATCATTTTATCTTTCAGGTTCAGAAAGCGCTGTTCATCTACAGGTATATTGAAATTATTCCAATGTACTGTTTCCGCAGTCATTTCATCTTTCACAGTAAACTTATCCTTTGGGCTTCGGCCTGTAAATTTTCCGGTGTTGATCACCAGGGCACCTGTGTCATTCAAAACGCCTTCATTGCGTTTTAAAGTTTGTTCACTTAATTCTGAAGGGCTTAATTGGTAATGGATGGGTTCTGTAAATACAAAGCCCATTTCTGCCAAAGCACCAATAGGTGCTTCCAGCATCATGTTAACTGACATAGCAAGCGTTTTTGTTCGGGCACAAAGGTAATATTTCAAAAAAATAAAAAAAATATCATGTTAGTCATCTTAATACAGTTTTTCTATGTTTTGTTGTTTTTTTTGTCCGTTTTAATAAAAGCTATGGTTTTTATTAAAGTTTGTCACACTAATCATGCAGATTATTGAATGAAGTTTATTTTTATACGATTTAAATTATGCTCCTGTTTAAAGAAAGTATTATTAAAACGTATATTGCAATACTATTTGAATAATGAATAAACTTCAATAACTTTTCAACTACTTTTTTATGAAATACCTGCCGTTAGATGCCGAAATATTCATTCAGAACCGTAAAAGGTTTGTGTCTAAAATGGATAAAAATTCAATAGCTATATTCAACAGCAATGATGAATTGCCTGCCAATGGCGATCAGTTGCATAAATTTATACAGAATTCAGATCTTTTCTGGCTGTGCGGTATTGAACAGGAAGATTCCATGGTTGTCCTGTTTCCGGATAACCCTGATCCAAAATACCGGGAAGTGCTGGTATTGGTACGCCCAAATGAAATGAAAGAAAAGTGGGATGGCCATCGGTTACGCGTAGATGAAGCAAGGGCTGTTTCCGGCATACAGACCATAGTATGGCTCGATTCACTGGAAGGGTTATTGCAACCATGGATTCACATGGCTGATACCATTTACCTGAACAGTAATGAAAACGACCGTAAATCAAACCTTGTAGCAGTAAGGGATTACCGTTATGCAGAAATGATGAAGCAGCGTTACCCGTTTCACCAGTTTAAACGCAGTGCAAAAATATTAAAGGAATTACGTGCTGTTAAATCACAACTGGAAGTAGATGTTATTCAAAAAGCGATAGATATTACGGACAATACATTCAGGCGTTTGCTGGCATTCATCCGGCCGGGCGTAATGGAATATGAAATTGAAGCTGAGATATACCATTCATTCCTGTCGCAGCGATCTTCCGGCCCGGGTTATGGTTCTATCATTGCCAGTGGCGACAGGGCAAGAACATTGCATTATGTTGAGAACAACCAGGTATGTAAAGAAGGTGAATTATTGCTGATGGACTTTGGTGCCCAATACGGAAATTATACTGCAGATCTTACCCGAACAGTTCCGGTTAGCGGAAAATTCGGCCGCAGGCAAAAAACAGTGTACAATGCTTGCCTGCACCTGCACCATTATGCCGCAAGTATATTAAAACCCGGGATCAGCATCATTGATTATACTGAAAAGGTTGGCGATGAAGCAACTGTCGTATTTCAGAAAATCGGATTGCTGAGAAAATCAGATGTTAAAAATGAAGATCCTGAAAACAGGGCATACAGGAAATACCTGTATCATGGCATTTCACATCATCTGGGAATTGACGTTCATGACCTTGGAACCCGCACAGAACCGGTAAAAGCAGGTATGGTTTTCACCATCGAACCCGGGATATACATTGAGGAAGAACAAATGGGTGTACGTATAGAAAACAATTTCTGGATAACAAAGAATGGTAATAAAGATCTCATGAAAAATATACCGATAACAGTGGAAGAAATAGAAACACTGATGAAGCGGTAATTTGAAAATTTGATTTGTAAATGAGCTGATTTTTTCAGATTGTTGTTATAAATAACAATAGTTACGTTTATATTTCCGGATCTCCTGATTTTCAAATCTTCAAATCATCAAATTCTCAAATTACTATGAAGCAAATCCCCAACATCTTTACCCTGTTAAACCTTGTATTTGGGTGTATGGCCATTGTAGCAACTTTGCAGAATGGTATCAGTATCCATTATAGCCAGGATGGTGCACAGTTTATAGATATTCCTGAAAAAATATGGATGGCATCTTTATTCATTGGGCTTGCAGCCCTGGTTGATTTCCTGGACGGCTTTGTAGCACGTTTGTTCAATGCCAGTTCAGAAATGGGAAAACAACTGGATTCACTTGCAGATGTTGTGAGTTTTGGAGTTGCTCCTTCCATGATCATTTACCAGTTCCTGCGAATGAGTTATGCAAATGAAGAAAACGGAATAGATGTTTCCATTCTTTATCTCATCCCTGTTTTTATTTTGGCAGGCGCTTCTGCGTACCGGCTGGCAAAATTCAACCTCGATCATTCGCAGCAATATGGATTTAAAGGATTACCCACACCTGCCATGGGATTATTGGTTGCATCTATGCCATTAATTTACTGGCATGGTGAATATGAGTTTGTTACCGGCCTTTTATTAAATAAATGGTTCTTGTATGCTATAACGATCGTGCTATCTTGGCTCATGGTAAGCAATATACCCATGATGGCAATGAAATTTAAAAACTTTTCGGTTAAAAGCAACCTGCCTAAATTGATCCTTTTAATAATTGCTGTAATTGCAGCAGTGTTTTTACATTGGATAGCTGTTCCGGTTATTTTTATCGCTTACATTCTTTTATCTTTGATTTATAAAAACAGTTAATCATGATATTCATCGTTCAGGTAAAAATAATGCCTTTAAAAGACCTGCTCGACCCGCAGGGAAAAGCTGTTTTGGGAGGGTTGAAGAATCTGGGCTTATATGATGTTACTGATGTAAGGATTGGAAAACACATTGACCTTAAAATTGAAGCTCCCGATAAAGAAAGCGCCCTGCAACAGGCTTCGGATGCTGCAAAAAAATTCCTCGCCAACCCGGTTATGGAAGTTTTTGAAATTTCAATTAGCTAATTTGAGAATTTGTTAATTTGAAAGTGAGTCCATTTCCAGCGAATACAGCATTTCCAAATTTTCAAATCAATTAATTTCCAAATTGATGCTTTACATCGTTCCTTCTCCAATCGGAAACCTTGCTGATATTACTTACAGGGCTGTTGATATCCTGAATATGGTTGACCTCATCCTGGCTGAAGATACCCGTACATCATCAGTTTTATTGAATCATTACCAGGTACACAAACCACTTTCTGCCTATCACCAGCACAATGAACACAAGATCGTTGCTCATTTAACCGATCAAATGGCTGCAGGTAAAAAAATTGCATTGCTTACAGATGCAGGTACACCGGGCATTAGTGACCCTGCTTTTTTACTCGTTCGGGAATGTATCAAACAGGGGATAGAAGTGCAATGCCTTCCGGGTGCTACAGCATTCGTTCCTGCTTTGGTAAACAGCGGATTGCCTATCAATAATTTTTGCTTCGAAGGATTTCTGCCTTTGAAAAAGGGCAGACAGACATTTTTAAAAAGAATGGCTACAGAAGAACGTACGATGGTTTTTTATGAAAGCCCAATGAGGTTGCTAAAAACACTGGAACATTTTATTGAATATTTTGGTGCAGAAAGACAATGTTGTGTTAGCCGTGAACTCACTAAAAAATTTGAAGAGAATAAAAGAGGTACGCTGCAGGAAGTTTTACAACATTTCAGTGCAAAGGCCGTAAAAGGCGAAATCGTTATAGTTGTGGCAGGAAAACCTTAAAATGTTTCATGTTTTAATGATCAGTATTTCCTTTACATCTGCATGCACGCTTGCTTATAGAAAAATGCACTATTTTTATTTTATTAATGATTCTGATATTTTATGAAACATATTTTATTCTTATTTAGTTTTTTTTCCTTCACTTGCATAGAGGCACAGGATATTTCATTTGGTAAAAAAATGGTTGATACACTTGCTTCTCCATATTTCTGGGGCAGGGGTTATACAAAAGACGGTATGGAAAAAGCTGCAGATTTTATTGCAGCGGAATTCAAAAATTACGGTTTAAAACCAATGACAGGTAAATCATTTTACCAGCATTTTTCTTACCCGGTAAATATTTTCCCTGGAAAAATGGAAGTAAATGTAAATGGAAAACAACTGGTGCCCGGAAAAGATTTTATTGTAGACCCGGCAGCAAAAGGTATTAAGAAAGCAGGTAAATTAATAAAGAAAGACAGTGTGAGTTTTATAAACCCGGAAGAAAGGTTCATTGTTCGACTGGAAGATAAACTTACCTGGTCGGTTTCAAAAGAATTGGCTGATTATAGTATGATAATCATTAACAGAAAATCTGTTTCCGGCTTGCCAGAATATTTTGATGCAAATATTGAGCATAAGTTTATAAATAAATTTAAGGCTTCTAATGTATGTGCAATGGTTAAGGGTACCGTTAACCCGGATTCTGTTATATTGATCACTGCCCACTACGATCACCTTGGTGGAATGGGTGAGGATACTTATTTCCCCGGTGCCAACGACAATGCAAGCGGCATATCTCTTTTAATGAACCTGGCAAAATATTATGCAGCCAATCCGCAAGAGTATTCAATCGGCTTTATTTGTTTTGCAGGTGAAGAGGCCGGACTGGTTGGGTCTCATTATTTTACAGAAAACCCGCTTGTATCATTAAAGAAAGTGCGGTTCCTTTTAAATACAGATCTCGCCGGTACTGGTGAAGAAGGTATTACAG
>JAGPDJ010000104.1 GCA_018057635.1 Ferruginibacter sp.
CTGGGTAGTAAGTTCTGAAGCAGCTGAATAAAATCTTTTCTCGGGATCATCCGGGCACCAAAACTTTCAAGGTATTCTGTGTAGACCTGGCAGTCTATTAACAGGATACCTTCTTCTTTTAGCAGCTGAACATACCTGGTAAAAGCAAACCGTGACGCATTACTTTGTTTGCTGAACATGCTTTCCCCGAAAAACAATTTGCCCATTTTGATCCCATAAAGTCCGCCAACTAATTCGCCATTCTTCCATACCTCGGCGCTGTGTGCATATCCTGATTCATGCATTTTACAATAGGCTCTTTCTACTTCGTTGGTTATCCAGGTTCCTTCCTGCCCGGGTCTTTTTGTTTCTTTGCATTGAAGAATAACTTGTTGGAAGGCTTTGTTGATGGTAAAATCAAATTCGTTTCTTTTCAGTAATGGCTTTATGCTTTTGCTCACTTTTAATTCGCCGGGAAATAAAACAAATCTCGGATCAGGACTCCACCAGAGTATATGTTCACCCTCGTACCAGGGAAATATCCCATGGCGGTAAGCCAGCACTAACCTTTCCGGAGAAAGGTCACCACCCATTGCCAGTAATCCATCAGGTTCTGATAAATGAACCGGGGGAAAAACAAGTTCTTTATCAAGGGCGAAAATGGCCATGGATCAGAAATGAATTATACGGCGATGACTTCAATGGTAGCATTGATACCTCTTTCTGTGATTGCATCACATTGGGGCTTCAGGTCATCGTAAGGGCCATTTTTTACTGCATATTTGCCCTGGAAATGGATGATATAAGCGCATTGTTCAGCCTGTTCGTGGGCATGTCCGCATACTTCCATCAGGGTTTCAATTACCCACTCGAAAGTATTGACTTCATCATTCCAGACAATGAGCCGGCAATTGTTTTCGGTAAGGGTAAGTACATCCGTTTCTTCCGATTGTAATGAATCCGTATTAGTTGCTGTAGCTTTCATTCAGGGTGTAAAAGTAAAAATTTATTCCAAATTATTATTGCAATAAAAAAAAGTCTCAATAACATGGCTTTGATGTGGGAATTGACAGGTTTGAACCGCAGACCCACTACTTGGAAGGCTGCACAGAAAAAAAGGCCTAAGGGATACTTTGATATTCGTCTCCCTGAAGCCTTCTTGGTTGAAAACCATTTTGGTAACCCAATGCAATAAATCCGACAGGTAGATAACCTGTTTTTGACTTACTGTCCCTGTATTATGAATCTACCCGGAAGGATACCTTGCAAATTGTACCGTAGGAAGTGATCTTTCCTTCTTTTACATGCACTTTGAAATCTTTCACATAGATAGAATCAATATTGTGAACGGTTTTAGAAACTTCGGCAAGACAATTTTTGATGGCGTCATCAAAGCTGACAGGCGAAGAAGCAATAACTTCTATGACTTTTACTATTGGCATAAAATTTTATTTAAGTGAAAAAAAAATCTACATCATTTTCCTGCAATATAGGAGCCGTCAATTTGGTTCTGGCGTAAGATATTGTGCATAGGCATAGCCTTCCTCGCCATCGTTTGTCCGTATCAGCCACCACTGATCATTTGATTGGCTTACCAATGTTACAATTTCATGGTGGGCAGCTTTACCGACAATTGGTTGATCCGTGCCAGGCCCTTTGCGAATATTCAGATTTGATCTTTCTGTAGTCACTTTGACTTTTGTACCAGGAATAGAGGGGGATACATTTACATTCATGACAACATCTCCGGAAAGAAAATCAGGATCCAGTTTGTTATAGGTTTCCCAAAGCTGATCTTTTACAACTCCACTTGGTGCCTCGCCATCAATGTACAAAACGCCATCCTGTTCTCGGACTTGCAGGTTGTTAACTCCTGATGCAACAGCGGCATCCATTAAATCTTTGTATTTATCTTTTAGTTGCATAATAATTAGATTTACTTGTTTATTTAGATATTTTCAAACCAGCAGCATCTACTTTTTTAGGTTTCAACCCGTCCAATGCCATTTTCAATTTTTTCCAGTCGGCTGATTTTAATTCCCCGGTAACGTAGATTATTCCATCCTTTACGGTTGCTGTAATCCCAGTAAAATCTTTTGTCGCATCTTTAACAGCCATAGTAAGAGGATCATCGGGTGTAATAACAACTGGTGGTGTAACCGTTACATTATTCAGTACTGACTTAACACCTTTTATTCCGCCAACTATAGTTGCCACAGTTGCCTGTACTGAAGCATCTTTAACCTCCCCGGTAACGGTAGCCACTCCTTCCTTAACATCAACTGACAGGCCTGAAGTCTGCGGATCGGACTTCAAAGCTGCTTCAATCGAAGTTTTAATATTGGCATCCTTGGGTTTGGCTTTACAGCCTGGGGCTGCAGTGCTTAAAATTGTGATTGCTCCTGCTAGCAAAAACAAAGCACTGAAAATCTTTTTCATAATTTAATTTTTTTGATTCTGATGTAAGGTACGCTGTAGGGACAATCGGATATGATGACCCTGCTCAGGTTTATCAGGCATATCAAATTTTTTGGCATAATTGCACATTCCCATTCTAAGACAAAGTGCAAATTTTTTTTGATTTACCTGGTCAATGATCAACTTGAATGTAATTTCTATGCTCTTTAAGATTGAGCATATAGTTAGCCGAAAACTTACAGGCAATTTACAAGTAAAAGGGGCTTTTAGGGTTCATTTTGTAGTAACCTGCTAATAGCATAAGACCTCTAAAACACTTAGAATCAAAGTATCTTAGAGGTCTTGTATGTGGGAGTTGACGGGTTCGAACCGCCGACCCTCCCGACTGTTAGTCGGGGTGCCCTTCCCCAATAAGCTTTTCAATCTTTTTCCTGGACTTCCAGCTTTTTATTTCCCGCTCTCTTTTTGAAGCCTCCTCTTTATTAGTAAAAGTTTCAGAATATTGGAGTTCCCAATCTCCAGAACCACCACCGGTAAACCCCGAGTGCCTGGTGTTATGTTTTCTGATTCTTTCAGTAATAGAATCACCTGTAAAACCTGTATAATACCGATCTTTAATCCTGGAATAAATTATGTAGACTGTCCACATAAACAAAAAAGCCTCGATAAAGAGGCTTAGGTGTGGGAGTTGACGGGTTCGAACCGCCGACCCTCTGCTTGTAAGTCGGAGTACCCCATCTACTCTTGTTTTCCCTCTGTTTGCACTTGTTCTGTTAATCAACGTTTTATAAAATTTATTTTTCCTTTTTGCTACTTTTTTTAGCACTTATTAGTACCTTTGAGGTCACATTTGAGGTCACATTCAGGTCGCTAATAACTAAAGAAAGAACTAATGATAGAGCAAAAAGTTACCGTCAATTTCTTCCTTGATAAATCAAGGCCAAACGCTGAGAACAAGTGTTTGATTAAATTAAATATCTACTGCAAACCTACAAAAAAAAGGTACGCCACTTCCTACCACGTTACAACCGATGATTGGGAAAAATTGAATGGCTCCAATCTCCGGGATGAAAGCCTGAAAGAAATCAGGAAGAAGCTCAACACCCTGCAAGCATCAGTTGAAAAAACAATTGATAAAATAAACCCCTTCTCTTTCGTTGCCTTTGAAGAATTGTTTTTTGATAAGTCACCAAAGCCCACCACCAAAACAACAACACTGCAAAGCTGGTTTGATACGTACATTAATGAGTTGCATGATAAAGGCAGAGTTGGTACTGCTATCGCATACCGTACTACAATCAATTCGTTGAATCTTTATAAAAAGGGTTTGCACTTGCAGGATGTTACCCCGGCTTTGTTAGAAGATTATGAAAAGCATTTGACCGATGCCAGCAAATCTTATACAACAGTCAGTATTTATATCCGCCAACTCAGGGCCATCATTAACCAGGCAATTAATGCCAATGTTCTTTCCGCAGAAAAGTATCCGTTCAAAAAATATGAAATACCATCCGGCAGGAATGTTAAGAAAGCCCTGTCAGAAAAAGACATTCAAAAAATTCTAAATCATACACCGGAGAAAGCAGACGAACAAAAGGCACTTGATTTTTGGATTCTCTCTTACTTATGCAGTGGTATCAACTTTGCAGATATTATTGAATTGAAGCCTTCAAATATCAATGGCGATTATTTGCATTTCATAAGAGCAAAAACGAAGAACACAAAAAAGAAAGATTTACGGCCTATCAAAGTTGGCCTTAATCCCAGGGCAAAAGATATTATCAGGAAATGGAAAAATACCATTCCTGAAAACCCTTACCTGTTTCCAGTATTAGAAACAGGACTTGCACCCAAAACAGTAAAGCACCGTTGCCAGCGTTTTATTAAATGGGTTAATAAAAGAATGGAACTAATACGGATTGAATTGGAAATAGACCAGAAGATAGGAACCTATGCTGCAAGGCATACGTTTTCAACCGTATTAAAACGCAAAGGCGTTTCAACGGAGTTTATCAAAGAATCATTAGGGCATAGCTCATTAGTTACAACCGAAAATTATTTAGATAGCTTTACTGATAATGTGAAACTGCAATATGCAAACCTGTTAACTGAATCATGGTAAAGTTTACAACACTATATGGTATTCTCAACGGCGATTTAATTCCCTGGCTAAACACAAATGATAATTTTTCCAGTGCAATTGAACCCTGTTATTTGAAAGCAACAGCATCCGTTCCTGTTAATGATGTGGAACTACATTATCAAATGACTTCTTTATTACAACCTTTTCCGGCTTTGGCAGACTATATAAAATCACAGGAGCCGGTTACAGCGACAAATCTTGTTCCCCCGTTTTTTGCAATTATACTTCCACAGCATACAAACACATTCACTGCTTTTTATTATTTAACCTTCAGGCAGGAAACGCTTCGCTTGTTCAATTTAATAATTAACAGTTGCAGCGAAATGGACAACGAAATGAAATCATTTCTTATCAACGAATACCTGAAAGAGTTAAAATACCTGGCATTGAATCTGACTGATAAAATGAAAGAAAAAGGATATAGCCATCCACCCAATCCACAGACCGATGCTGTTCATTATGCTTTATATGTGGCAAGGTATTTTGTGGTTCATCTTTTCTTTGAAATACAGGAACTATTTGCGGACAATGTAAAGTCACCAATTATTCCGAAAGCTTTTTTCCAAACCTTTTTAAAGGAAACGTATGATGAAAATTACCTGCATCCCGGATGGGCTTATTACGAACACAAACTGATGTTTTGCATTGATAACAATTTGTTTTCTTATAATGCAATCAGGAAAATATTTGAGGAACTGAAAGCCGAAACCAATCTGGAACAAAAAGAAGCCGTAATAGCAAAATATGAGAATGCTATTTACCTGCACTTGTTAGGCCATAATCCATCGGAAATAAAAAACCTTTTAAATCCAACACTTGTTTCAGAGCTTTTTAGCAGCGTAAAAGGTGATATTCAAAACCAAATAAATAGCGTTCAGCTTGGTATTGACCGGCTCGAAATTGTAAACAACGAGTTAAACAAATTATATTTTATTGAAACCACTTCAAAAAATCACCATTCAGTTCCGTCTCTTTTGTATCACTGGTTAACAACACAGGCTACAGTTTATACAAATGCGGCCAGCAATGTTTTTGCTACAGTTGCCGATAAACGGACTGTGATAGAGCCAAAGACAATTATAAATAAAGTGCATATACAAGAACAGCAAAAAATTGCTTTCCAGCACCTGGCTTTCATGAAAGGGGTTAATGCACAGAATGAAAAAATAATGTCAGGCGAACAGTTTAACCAACTGATAGCTGCACTAAGTAGCTTGATAGAAAATGAATTAGTGCCTGCAATTGGAAATCCACTTCCACAAATTAACCTGCCGAACAATTACATACGTTATACATTTTACCTGCTGCACAAAACCCTTTATACCACCAAATCAATTAAAGAAAGCTGGATTAATTTCCTGCACGACATGTTTTCGCAATTTAAAAACAACGAAAGGGCAACTACCAAAGCAAAATTTTCTGAAAAACCATCAATGTATGATGCTGAATTACAGCAGTTAAAAAAGTGATTTTGGTGAAGTGACATCACCACCGCTTCACCTTTCCCTTACTTTCTCTTTTTGTTTTCAAATCCTGACAAAACAGGATTGTGAAAACGATGAATACAGAAAATTTAATCCTCGACAAGCTCACCGAAATAGCTAACAAGCTGGATGAGCAAAACCTTTTGCAAAAAACAACCCTCAATTTTAACGAGGCTTGTAAGTACCTTGATGTAAGCCCTTCACATTTGTACAAGCTCACCAGTACAAAGCACATTCCGCATTTCTGTCCACAGGGTAAAAAATTGTACTTCCGCCGGGAAGAACTTGACACATGGCTTCAGCGAAACCGGCAACCCACAGCCCAAGAATCAGAAGCCTCTGCATCGGATTTATTAATCCGCAGCAAAAGGAAGTAACAATTTTTTCCCAATTGAACTAAAGACTTGAACAATGGCAGTATGCACCATATTTAAAAACTTTACCAATCCGGTAGAGGATGTTTCGCTGATTATCCTTTCCAATTGGATAGCATCCGAAAAGTACAAACCAGCAGTAACAGAAATCCGGGACCTGATGGCACAGGGTAAAACAGAAGAAGCCCAGGCAAAGAAGCAGCAGCTTCCCGCCTTTACCCCATCGGCAACTTTCAAAGACAAAAGATTGCTCCCAAACATGGTGCAGTACAGCGGCTTTGTACATCTTGATTTTGATAAGCTAACACCGGAACAATTAATTGCAGCCTTTCAAATCATTATTGCAATCCCTTACACTTTTCTTTGCTTCATTAGCCCAAGCGGTAACGGCCTTAAAGTGTTTATTGAAGTAAACACCGGCGCAGAACATCACGATACAGCCTACCAGCAGGTAAAGCAGTATTATGAAAAGGCCACCGGCTTAAAAGCCGATGTAAAATGCAAAGACATTACAAGGCTTTGTTTTGTAAGCCACGACCCACAGTTGTATAAAAACATTTACAACGAAAAGTTCCCTGTACAGGATGTACCTGTTCAGCAAAAACCGGTTCCGGTAGTTGCCATGCAGGAACCAAAAGAAGAAAGTACCGCACCAGATGAATACCTGCTAATCTTTCAGCAACAAATCACATTCACCAATCAAAAAGCCAATTATGAAAATGGAAACCGTAACAATTATATGTACCTGCTTGCTTCTAATTGCAACAGAGCTGGTTTATCGCAATCCGATACTGAAATTTTATGTTCACAGCATTTTGATTTATCTGAAAGAGAAATTAAAGATTCGGTAAACAGTGCCTACAAACACCACAGCACCGAGTTTGCAAAGTTTGCAAACACTGCAAAGATGCAAAGTGCAGAACAGCAACCTTCCCAGCAGGATGATGACCCTTTAGAAGACTATTTAAAAACCACCCCCACCATCCCCGATGAAGTATATGATGCATTGCCCCACATACTTAAAGAAGGTGCAAGGGCATTTACCGATAAGCGTAAACGGGATGTTTTCTTTACCGGTGCTATTTCCATTATTAGCGGCTGTCTGCCAAAAGTAACAGGTATCTATTTTAACGAAAGGGTGTATCCGCACTTATACACTTTCATCATTGCCCCGGCAGCCAGTGGC
>JAGPDJ010000105.1 GCA_018057635.1 Ferruginibacter sp.
TCTAAACACTGAGCCGAAAACTGGAGTCGAACCAGCGACCTACTGATTACAAATCAGTTGCTCTACCAACTGAGCTATTTCGGCATTTTTAGTTTAGAAGTTTATTTGTTTATTTGTTAAACAAGGTGAATACCTTTAACCAGTAAACCAGTAAACCTTTAAACCTTTAAAAGAACTTCCCTAAAAATCAGCCTCAACAATGCACCCTATTTTTTGGGAAGGCAAAGGTAAGAGAAAATGATTAATACAAAAACTTTGTAAAAGATTTTTTTGAAAGGATTTTAAAAGTAAAAAAAATCCCCCGTTTTTCCGGGGGATTTTTGAGAACATTTATACAACAATTCAGGCTGCTTCTTTTTCCTTTTTCCGCTTTATCTGGTTGATCACAGCATCCATTGCAACATCAAAACTTTCTTCAAACGACTTTGATGACTGCTTTACAAAGAATTCATGGCGTGGTATCATCACTTTTATCTCTGCCACTTTATCTTTTATATTATGAACAATATTGTCGAGTTTCAGATAAACATCAACATTTGTAATCCTGTCGTGAAATTGCGTCAACTTTGGTATCTTTTTTTCTATATACGATATCAATTTAGAATCTGCATCAAAATGCACCGTTTGAATGTTTACGTTCATATCATCTGATTTTTAGTGAAAAAAATAATTTAGGTAGCAATAATTACATAGGCTTTATAGATTCCGGGTTAGGGTTATTTATTTTTCCGGGCAACCGTAAGTTAGTTTATGAAACGCTCTTTTCAAAAAAAAATTTCATGAACGGTAAATTTAACAGCAAAAGAAATTAATCAGGCTTTGGGATGAGCCTTTTTAAATACATCTTTTAACTTTTCTATGGTATTGTGTGTGTAAATCTGTGTGGCAGCCAGGCTGCTGTGGCCAAGCAATTCCTTTACTGCATTGAGCTCAGCACCGTTGTTGGTAAGGTGTGTTGCAAATGTATGCCGCAATACATGCGGACTCTTATGATCAATAGTTGTTACCAGCGAAAGGTATTTATTTGCCACATTGTAAACGTATCTGGGATATAATTTTTTTGCCTTCTCATTTACCAGCAGGAATCCGTTTCCGGGTTCACCAAACTGCTTTTTTTTCTCCTGCATGTATTTAACCATTTCTTTCAGGAGATTGTTGCTTACTGGTATCACCCTTTCTTTATTCCCTTTACCAAGTACTTTTACAGCACCATTTCCTGCGTCAACCTGGTTTTCTTTCAATCCAATTAATTCGGCCTGCCTGATACCGGTATTATAAAGAATAAGTAAGATCAGCCTTTCCGTGTTGCCCCGCCAGTTATCAGGAAACTCCACATGGTTAAATAAAGTATCAATATCTTTTTTTTCTACAAACTGGGGAAGCCTTTTTCCAACTTTAGGAGTAATGATCGTTGCCATGGGGCTTACCGTTAATAACCCCTGCTTTAGCTGAAATTTAAAAAAAGATTTTAATGAAGATATTTTCCGGTTGATCGTTTTTGAAGTGATTCCCTGGCTTTTTAATTGCGCCAGCCATGTTCTGATATAAGTGGGCTTAATACCTTCCAAAGTGGATTCTTCAAACTGGTTTTGTAAAAACCCGAAGAATGTTTCCAGGTCGTTCTGGTAAGAAATGATCGTATGCTGCGAATACCGCTTTTGGTATTTCAGGTAATCGAGAAATGCAAGGATATTTTTTTCAGGAGTTTGCTGCATAAAAAAACTGGTAACCAAAGTTAATCATAACCTCGTTACCAGTTTAATATATTGCCGGTTTAATATAATCTTACTTATCGAACTTGCCGGTAGTGAGCTGTTGTTTGTAAACAGCTTTCAGTACTTCAGTACGGCGCCTGATAGATGGCTTGATGAAAGCCTGTCTTTCCCTTAACTGCAACAATACACGGCTCTTCTCAAATTTCTTTTTGTACTTTTTGAGGGCCTTGTCGATGTTTTCGCAATCTTTTGAATCTATTATAAGCATTTTTTGTATATACCTCCTTTAGGTGATTTTTAAGCCTGCCTGTTCGGTAGACAGGGGCGCAAAGATAAAAGAATTATTTAAATAAAAAAATATCTATACAAAAATCCGAAATTTGTTACATGTTTACAGGAATCATTGAACAAACAGGCCTTATTCATTCAGTTGAACGCTCCGGAACAAACTTATTGTGCTGGATAAAATCCGGATTATTTCCCGAATTAAAAGTTGACCAAAGCCTCAGCCACAACGGGGTTTGCCTTACAGTTGACCAGTTACAGGATGGATTCCACCGGGTAACTGCCGTACAGGAAACATTGGAAAAAACAAACCTGGTCTTTTGGCAACCCGGCACCATCGTAAACCTGGAAAGATGCATGCCGTTAAATGGCAGGCTGGACGGGCATATCGTTCAGGGCCATGTTGATACCACGGCTGTTTGCACCGGAATAGCAGCAAAAGACGGTAGCTGGGAATTCAATTTTCAGTTTGATACCCAATTTGCTGCATTTATCATTGAAAAAGGTTCAATTTCACTCAACGGGATCAGCCTCACCATATTTAATATAAGCGAGGATGGCTTTACAGTAGCCATCATCCCATATACTTATATGCATACCAATATGCAACAACTTAAAGCAGGCGATTCAGTGAACATTGAATTTGACGTGATTGGCAAATATGTGAACCGGATCACTCAATTGCAAAAGAACTGATCATTGACAGCAACTGATATACATATAGAATTTGCAGGAAATCCACTGGATGAAAGTAATTTTCATAAACTTAAAAACGGGCTGAAAAACAGCAATGGCATTTCTTATACCGATTTTAAAAAAACACTCAAACCGGATTATAATAAAGTTTGGATTGATATCATTTCGGGTTGGGCAGGATTGATCATGGTATTGTTAACTGCATTTTGGTTGTTTAAACATGCTGGAATGTTGTTTTCAGTGTTCATCACAATCAGTGCAGCTGTATTACTGGGATATATCATTGCCTATCTCATCAATTTTTTTCATGAAGCTGCTCATTTTAACATTGCGGCCAATAAAAAAATGAATGATACACTGGCAAATTTTTTTATTGGTATACTCATCGCACAGGGAATAAAGAATTACCGCATTGTACACTGGCAGCACCATGTAGCACTTGGTACAACTTCAGACACTGAAAACAGTTATTTTGAAAGCCTTAACCTGCATTTTTTTGTAACATCCCTCACCGGTATCAGCGCTTTGAAATTTTTCTTTACCAGGAATGAATACGTAACAAACCAACATAAAATACCTGCTAAAATTATAAAGCTTGAAAAATATTCTCAACTGGCAGTAAGCCTTGCCTTTCATTTATCTTTACTGGCAGTATTTTATTATATACATGCTTACTGGATGATGGCAACCTGGTTCATTGCTGTTGCAGGCTTCTACCCTTTCTTCAACAGGCTTCGTCAATTGATGGAACATCGGTCGGAAAATGCCAATCATCATACAAACTACCACATTGTTTCTCATGGCAAGACGAACAGGTTATTTGGAAACTCACTAATTGATAAAACATTCGGAAGTGCAGGGTTCAATAAACATTTGCTGCATCACCTGGAACCGTCCGTATCCTACACATCAATGAATGAACTGGAAATATTTTTAAAAGACACTGCCATCGGGGAAACGTTAAAAAAGCAGCAAACCACTTATTTACGCATTTTTAAAAAGCTGCTGAACAGGTAATGGACACAAACGCGCTTCATATTACATGCAGCAACTGCCAGTGCAATAACGTAAAGCCATATACGAAGGCCGTTGATGTTGAATATTTCACCAGTGAACAGGTTTACCAATATTACAACTGCATAAGCTGTGATGTATTGTTCATTCATCCACAACCAACAAATGACCTTAAAAAGATATATCCCTCCAATTATTACTCTTTCAATGATGAACCCAAAAGCATTTCATTCAAAATAAAAAACAGGCTCGACAGGTTTTACCTTAAGAAAAAATTAAATAAACTGCCTCAAAAAGAACTGCATGTACTTGATGTGGGCGGTGGCAACGGCAGGCTTTGTGATATCATTATAAAAGCAGATAATCGTGTTGTTCATACCCAGATCGTTGATATCGATGAATCAGCTGAAAAAACGGCTTTACAAAAAGGGCACCGGTATTTCTGCGGGCTGGTGGAAGATTTTAATTCAACACATAAGTATGATGTGATATTGATACTGAACCTGGTTGAACATGTTGCCGATCCAAAAGCTGTTTTACAAAAAGCAACACAACTGTTATCACCAGGTGGAATCATCATTTTGCAAACTCCCAATTTCAAGAGCCTGGATGCCCGGTTATTCAAAAATTCAAACTGGGGCGGCTATCATTGCCCCAGGCATTGGGTGATTTTTAATAAAAAAAGTTTTTTATCGCTTGCCGGAAAGTGCGGACTGGAGCCACAACATTTCTCTTATACGCAGGGCGCAGCTTTCTGGACCGTAAGTATTTTACACAAAATGCAGCAACTAAAAATAATAAAAGCAGGTGCGTCCAGGCCACTGGTATACCATCCTGCTTTTGGCATGATCAGCATGATAACAGCACTGTTTGATTTTATAAGAAAACCCTTTGCCCCATTATCGCAAATGCAGATAGTTTTAAAACATGCTGAAAAAATGCATTCATAAACCATTTAGCTTTATATTTATCCATATAATTTCATAATTACATGCCTGTTGAAATATCAGTAATTGCACCGTTGCTTAATGAAGAAAAGAATGTATATGAATTATACAAACGGGTTAGTGATGCGGTGAAAAAATTAAATTGTACATATGAGATCATACTGGTTGATGATGGCAGCAAAGACAATACTTTATTTGCCATTGAAAAAATAGCTGCTGAAGACAGCAGTGTAAAATACATCAGTTTCAGCCGCAACTTTGGCCAGCAGCTTGCATTCTATGCCGGGCTTGAAAAATGCTCGGGCAACAGGATCATCCTGATAGACGGCGATCTGCAGGACCCACCGGAGATTATTGAAAATTTATGGCCGAAACTGAATGAAGGATTTGATGTGGTGTATGCAAAAAGAAAAACTCGCCGGGGCGAATCATTCGGAAAAAAAATAACCGCAAAATTATTCTACAGGATTTTAAACCGGATCACTTCCATTGACATACCGGTTGATACCGGTGATTTCAGGATTATGACCCGGAAAGTTGCCGATGAACTGCTCAGGATGAATGATCATACTAAATTTCTTCGTGGCCAGATCGCCTGGCTTGGTTTTAAAGAAACCTATATTTCATTTGAAAGAGAAAAAAGAAAAACAGGCAGTACCAGTTTCGGCTACACGAAAATGTTACGTTTTGCATTTGACGGCATTACCGGGTTCTCCAACTTTCCATTAAAGTTTGCCAGCGTTAGTGGCATCATCGTTTCCTTGTTTGCATTCATTTTCATTATTTATGTAATGCTGGCAAAACTGGCGTGGGGACAAACGATCTCCGGCTGGGCTTCCATCATGGTAACAGTTCTTTTTTTGGGTGGAATACAATTGCTGAGTGTTGGTATTATCGGTGAATACATCAGCCGGATCAATGATGCAGTGCGAAACAGGCAATTGTATATCATCAATAAAACAAATATGGATTAAAGTGTTGTATAAGTAAAAATGTCAACATACTTTAAGTTGTAAAAACTCCAAAATTAGATGAGTAACTGCAGAATGAATGAGACCATAGATTCCTACTCAGTAAGGAGATTTGAAGTGTGGGCCTCGGAAAAAATTGCGTTAAGAAAATTTAAAGAATGGCGTTAAAAAATGAAATAGTTGTTACAAATGTTGGGGAATATTTTTAGCAGGTAAGTCGCACAATTGCCGGGGCATATTCAACTGTTGTGACTTATTTCATTTTAGCCAGGCTTTAAATTTTTAGCTTTTTTTTCCGCAGCCCTTGATTTTTGCTTCTTTTCATCAAGGAAAAGAAGATTTTAAAATTTTAATACTTTTGAATTATTCAATATTGAAAATAAATTATTAAATGATCATTTTTCTGCCCTGAACATATATTGCCCGCCCAATGGCATCCAGCCCAGTTTTTCTTCCAGCTTTACCAGGTTTGACAATATCCCTGACCGCGGAAAAAAAAGAATGAATTTTTTTTCAATATTCCGGAACATAGCAGCCTTTAATAGTTTATTACAATAATTATAACCCAGCAGTTTTGCATCTTTATCAAATACACAGGTCTTAACCAGGTAACGGGTTACAGGATTTACCGGGTTGTGTTCAAACAGGTAGATCCTTCCGCCGGGTTTTAATACACGGAACATTTCTTTCATTACAGTTCCATGGTATGTAAAATCTATATGGTGCATCACTGCAGCTATAAACAGTATATCAAAATGATTATCTTCAAACGGAATGTTTTTACCATCATAAACAGAAAAAACAGCATTGGCTAACTTCTTTTCTTTTGCACAGGCAATGCTCTTTTCAGAGATATCGATTGCTTCCACTTTCCAGTAAGGCATGTATTGGGAAATAAACAATTCGGTAGCACCATCACCACAACCCACATCAAGCATCCGGGCATTTTGTGTTGATGATTCAAATTGCATTAATTGCTGCACTTTATGCCTGGCAAAATAAAAACTATCGGCACCACTTATCTTCACATTATCTGTGTGGATGCTCCTGTAATCATTTGCATAATCATCAAAGTTGTCAAAACTTCTTTTTGCCATATAGTGTAAAAATGTATTTTTAGGCTATGCAAGTTTACAATAATTCAAAGAGGGAGTCAATAAAAACATTCCTGTTTTTCCTGGTCATCCTGTTTATTGCATACCTGCCCGTATCTTCCTTCCAGTTCTTTTTAAAAAATGATGCATTCAATGGTTACTTTCCACCCAAATTTTTCATGAGTGAAAGTATCCAAAGCGGTTACCTCCCACTCTGGAACCCCTATATCAATTTCGGATTGCCGCAATATGGAGATATGAGCAGTGGATTCTGGAGCCCGGTAACCTGGTTGATTGCTTCAACCATAGGCTATACTGCCTATACTTTTACTTTAGAATTACTGGTTTACATCCTGGCTTCCGGTACCGGTATGTATATCCTTTGCAGGTTTTATGGCATGGATAAAGCTGTTTGCCTGGTTGCCGGTGTTTCGTATATGTGTGGCGGTTATATGATCGGCCACCTGCAGCATTTTAACTGGATCAGCGGGGCTGCATTGCTGCCCTGGTGCTTATGGGCTTACCAACGACTTCAACAAACGTTTTCATTAAAGCAAGTACTTACGGCTTCTTTATTATTTTACCTGCTGGCCGCATCAGCACATCCGGGTATTACGATCGGTGCATTGTATTTTTTTACAGCCTATACATTGTTTTGTTTTTTTAAACAGGATGCTGATATTTCCGTTTTAAAAAAAATCTCCAGTTTTACCAAACAGCATGTTGTTTTGTTACTTGCCATTGTTGTGTTAAGTGCCGGAATGATTGCAGGTTATGCTGATATTATTCCGCATATCACCCGTGGTGAAAAAGTTAAGGAAGCTGCTTCCATTACCAACCCGGTTA
>JAGPDJ010000106.1 GCA_018057635.1 Ferruginibacter sp.
ATAAAATTGGGAAAGAAACGATCAAGCTTATCAAAACAACGATCAATGACCTTGCAGATGAGAATGGCTGGGCATTTTTAGGTGATGTAGGAAATCTATTATTAAAGAAACATCCGAATTTTGACCCGAGGAATTTTGGATTTTTAAAATTAACGCCGCTGATAAAATCACTGCCGCAGTTTGAGATTGATAAGCGGGAAACTGATAAAGCGGGGATTAAATTGGTATATATCCGGACAAAGGAGTAAGAGAGATGATGAAAACGAATGAAGGATATTATATAATTTTATGACTGCTGTTTTATCAAAGCAATACACTTCTCCAAACTATCCTTCCAATATGGAATATTCAGATGAAAAGTCACTGTAATTTTTGTTGTATCTAATACAGAATAGGCTGGTCGTTTTGCCGGAGTTGGATATTGCTCTGTATTGATTGGATTTACTTTACAGGCAGAACCGGAAATGTCTTTTATGGCCAGTGCAAATTCATACCAGCTGATCACACCATTATTGCAATAATTATAAATACCGGGCATTGGTTTATCATTTTTACTGATAATTTCCATTACAGCAGCAGCCAGGTCATTGGCATAGGTTGGGCATCCCAACTGGTCACTCACAACCGAAATGCTTTCCTTTTCATTCATCAGCCGTAACATCGTCTTTACAAAATTTTTCCCAAAACTGCTGTAAACCCACGATGTTCTGATGATAATCGTTGCGGGATTATTTTTTAATGCCTCCTGTTCACCCAGTAATTTAGATGCTCCATAACTATTTACCGGATCAGTTTCGTCTGTCTCTTTATATGGTACTTTTGCTTCTCCATTAAATACGTAATCTGTTGAAAAATGAATGAAGGTTGTATGCTGTTTTTTACAAATTGCAGCCAGGGATCCAGCGGCATAGCCATTTATTTCGAAGGCGGTTTCATTTTCAGTTTCTGCTTTATCTACTGCAGTATACGCAGCACAGTTTATACAGTAATCAATATTATTACTTGAAAAATAATGATCTATTGCAGCTGTATCATTGATTGGAAGCTGCTCTTTTGTTACAAATAAAAAACGGAAACGCGGATATTGATCAGCGAGTGACCTGAATTCCATTCCTAACTGGCCGTTGGCGCCTGTTACCAATATGTTTTTTAAAATACTCACTTGTTTGGAATAAACTCAAAGTTGTTTTTACAATGAGCAAAATCGGGATGACGTGTATCTTTTTCTGAAATAATCCGATTTTCAAAAGGTATCATCCAGTCGATATTTAATGCCGGGTCATTGTATTGAATTCCGGCTTCTGCATCCTTGTTATAAAAACTATCACATTTATAAAATACTTCTGCCGTTTCACTGAGTACAGAATAGCCATGTGCAAATCCATGGGGCACCAACAATTGTTTATTGTTTTCTGCTGAAAGTTCCAGGCTGTAAGTCATGCCAAAAGTAGGCGAACCTTTTCTAAGATCAAGTACTACATCCAGGATTGCACCCGTCAATACGCGGATGAATTTGGTTTGTGCATAAGGTTGCAGTTGATAATGAAGCCCGCGAATAACTCCATAAGAAGATTTTGCCTGGTTGTCTTGTACGAACCTGATATCTACTCCTTCTTCCCGGCAGGTTTTTTCGTTGTAGCTCTCCAAAAAATATCCCCGGCTGTCTTTAAAGACAACCGGTTCAAATATCAATAATCCGGGAAAAGCTGTTTTATAAAATGGCATGATATATCAATCCTTTTTTAAGATAAGGAAATGGCTTATTAACTATATACTTTTTTGAAAAAATCTATGGTATCTGCAAGTCCGGCTTCAAATTTTCTTGTTGGCTGATAACCCAGTAATTTCTTTGCCAATGTGATATCCGCCAATGAATTCCTGATATCACCTGCCCTGGGTTCCCGGTAAACAGGTTCCCAATTACTTTCCAAATAGTTTTTACAGGCATTGTACAGGTAATTCACAGAAAAATTTTCACCAACAGCCACATTGTACACTTTATTAAAAGCAGCTGCATTTTCTGTTAGCATACTTTTGATATTTACCTGCACGGCATTCTCTACAAACGTAAAATCCCTGGTTTGTTCGCCATCGCCATTAATAAAAACAGGAATCCTTTTCATGATCCCTTTAACAAAAAGGGGAATAACGGCAGCATATGCACCATCAGGATCCTGCCGCGGACCGAAAATATTAAAATACCGTAATCCTATTGTTTTGATGCCAAACACATCTGCAAATACCTGTGCATACAATTCATTCGTTTTTTTTGTGGCAGCATAAGGTGACAAGCAATTTCCAACTTTGTCTTCTATTTTCGGAAGCGTGGGTTCATCACCGTAAACAGAAGAAGAAGAAGCGTACACAAACTTTTTTACATTGCTGTCAACTGCGGCTTTTATCATATTTGTAAAACCGCCCACATTTACTTCATTAAAATATATGGGTTCTTTGATAGAACGGGGTACAGAACCCAGTGCAGCCTGGTGGCTTATATAATCAATCCCTTCACATGCCTGCCGGCAAATATCTTCGTTCCTGATATCAGCCTCAATGAACTGAAAAGCAGCATAGCCTTTTAATACGTCAAGATTTTTTTCAAAACCATTTGCCATATTATCGAGTACCCGTACCTGTTTGGCTCCATGTTTTAATAAATATTCTGCAATGTGGCTGCCAATGAAACCAGCGCCACCTGTAACTAAAAAACAATCGTTACTTAAATCTTTTGTATGAAATATGCTGCTCATTTACTCCTGGTTCTTACTTTTTATTATTACAACCGCCTAAGGACAACTGTTATTTTTTACAAACTCCAGTAAACCCTGTTTTTTATTTTACCCCTGTAAGTACCTTTCAGGTCGGCAATGATCGCATGCGGTTTGGTAACAGATGAAAAATAAGTGTCGTCTAAATTCTTATATTCGTTATGAGGTACCGTTACAATTACTGCATCATAATCTTTCCCTGTTTCTTTAACAAGGCCAAAACCATATTCGTGCATCAGCTCATCGCTGCTTGCCTGCGGATCAGTAACTTCTACATTCAGGGAAAAAGATTTTAATTCTTTTACCACATCTGCCACTTTGCTGTTACGGATATCGCTTACGTTTTCTTTAAAGGTAGCGCCCATCACCAGCACTTTTGCTTCTTTGATATTTCCGTTATTCTTGATCACATGCTGCAGAATCCTTTTTGCAACATAACCGGCCATACCATCATTAATAGTGCGCCCTGCAAGGATTACCTGGCTGTCGTACCCTAATTTCTGGGATTTATAAGTGAGGTAATATGGATCAACCCCAATGCAATGTCCACCCACAAGCCCTGGCTGGAATTTTAAGAAATTCCATTTTGTTCCGGCTGCTTCCAGCACTTCATAAGTATTGATTCCCATTTTATCGAAAATGATGGAAAGCTCATTCATTAAGGCGATGTTGAGATCGCGTTGGGTATTTTCAATGATCTTGGC
This sequence comes from Ferruginibacter sp., assembly GCA_018057635.1. Next base: position 3,473 of record JAGPDJ010000106.1, read on the forward strand.
AGCTTCCGCAACTTTAATGGATGAAGCCCTGTGTACCCCTGCCATTACCACCAGTTCATATACTTTTGCAATGGTATCAAGACTTTCGGGGCAGCATCCGCTAACAACTTTTACAATCGTAGTGATGGTATGCTCTTTATCTCCCGGGTTAATCCTTTCGGGTGAATAACCAATCTTGTAGTCTGTTACCATTTTTAAACCGGATAGTTCTTCCATGATGGGTACACAATCTTCTTCTGTACAGCCCGGGTAAACCGTACTTTCAAAAACAACATAATCTCCTTTTTTAAGCACTTTACCGATGGTTTCACTGGCCCGCTGAACAGGAACCAGGTCTGGTACATTGTGCTCATCAACTGGTGTTGGAACGGCAACAATATAGAAATTTGCTTTGCGCAATACATCCAGGCTGCTGGTAAATTCAATATCACAGTTTTCAAAATGCGAAGACTCAAGTTCATTACTTGGATCAATTCCGTTTCGCATCATGCCCACTCTTTCTTCGTTTATATCAAATCCGATCACTTTAATTTTTTTGGCAAAAGCCAATGCTATTGGCAGTCCTACATATCCCAGACCAATTACTGCCAGTGTTTTCTTTTTTTCCAATAGATCCTGGTACATTCTGATAATTTATTAGTTAGTAAATCTTTTATTATTTCAATGGTTTTTAAAGTGACATGCTAACGTTTTTTCAATGAAAAAATTATATGCCGGTCATTAAACTTTAAAGCCATCATTTATTTAAACTCTTTTGGCAATTTATTCAATTCTTCCTGCGGAAGGTTTTTGAAATATTCATAAGTAATTTTCAGTCCTTCCTGCCTGTTTACTTTTGGCTGCCAGTTCAACAATTCCTTTGCCCTCGTTATATCAGGCTGCCTTTGTTTTGGATCATCAACCGGCAGCGGCTTATACACGATTTGTTGTTTAGTACCCGTTAATTTTATGATCTCTTCTGCAAAATCTTTCAGTGAAATTTCATCCGGGTTACCAATATTCACAGGCATATGGTAATCACTCATCAGCAGGCGGTAAATACCTTCCACGAGGTCGTCCACATAACAGAAACTCCTTGTTTGGCTTCCATCACCAAAAACAGTCAGGTCTTCACCCCGCAAAGCCTGACCTATGAATGCCGGCAAAGCCCTTCCGTCGTTCAACCGCATCCTTGGGCCAAAAGTATTGAATATGCGGACAATCCTTGTTTCTACCTTGTGAAAAGTATGGTATGCCATGGTTATCGCTTCCTGGAAACGTTTGGCTTCATCGTATACACCTCTTGGTCCTACAGGGTTTACATTACCCCAATAGTTTTCATTTTGAGGATGCACCTGCGGATCGCCGTAAACCTCACTGGTGCTGGCTACCAGAATCCGGGCATTTTTTGCAAGTGCAAGTCCTAAACAGTTATGCGTTCCCAATGAACCAACTTTTAAGGTCTGAATAGGTATTTTAAGGTAGTCGATGGGGCTTGCAGGTGAAGCAAAATGAAGTATATAATCCAGTTTACCTGTTACATGAATGAACTTTGAAATATCGTGGTGATAAAATTCAAATTGTTTAAGTTTGAAAAGATGTTCAATATTTTTCAGATCGCCTGTTATCAGGTTATCCATTCCTATAACATCATAACCTTCCTTAATGAATCTGTCGCAAAGGTGTGACCCTAAAAAACCGGCAGCTCCTGTAATTAAAACTCTTTTATTGGGCACTTTTTATATTATTTTGAATTATACTATTAATTTCTGAAAATGTATAACAGTTAGGCGTACACTATTTTTCTGCCTACACTTTCATAATGAAAACCCAGCGACCTTATCTGCTCCAGGTCGAATAAATTACGGCCGTCAAAGATCACTTTTGCTTTTAGCCTTGCACTTATTTTATCAAAATCAGGCGTACGGAATTCATTCCATTCGGTTGAAATGATCAATGCATCCGCTTTATCCAGTGCATCGTACTGGTTATCGGCATACCCGATCTTATCGCCCACCTGTTCTTTTACATTCTTCATTGCCTCGGGATCAAAAGCGGTAACGGTAGCGCCTGCCTGCAGTAAAGCTTCAATCAGGTATAAAGCCGGAGCTTCCCTGATGTCATCTGTATTTGGTTTAAAAGCCAGCCCCCAGATGGCAAAATGCCGGCCTTTGAGGTTGTTTTTAAAAAAGGAACTGATTTTTGGAATAAGGTGTAATTTCTGTTTTTCATTTACATCCATAACAGCTTCCAGTATGCGGAAATCATAATTTACTTCTGCAGAAGATTTTGCCAGTGCCTGTACATCTTTAGGGAAGCAGCTGCCGCCGTAACCGATACCCGGAAATAAAAATCTTTTGCCAATACGGTCATCACTTCCTATTCCCCTTCTTACCATATCTACATCAGCACCCAGCCTTTCACAAAGCTGGGCGATTTCATTCATAAAACTGATCTTAACTGCGAGGAATGAATTGGCTGCGTATTTAGTAAGTTCCGCAGATTTTTCATCCATAAAAATGATCGGGTTGCCCTGCCTCACAAAGGGAGCATACAGGTCGTTCATCAGCTTGATCGCTTTATCGGATGTTGTTCCAATCACAACGCGGTCGGGTTTCATAAAATCATCTACGGCTACGCCTTCCCGTAAAAATTCGGGATTTGATACTACATCAAAGAAATCACCAATGCTACGACCTGTAGATTCAGCTGATTTTAATATTGCTTCCCTTACCCTGTCGGCAGTACCAACAGGAACTGTGCTTTTATCAATGATCACTTTATAATCTCCTGGCATGATCAGTTTACCAAGATCTTCCGCAACACCTAAAATGTACTTCAGGTCGGCGCTGCCATCTTCACCAGGAGGCGTTGGAAGTGCTAAAAAAATAATCCTGGCATCAGCTATTGCGTCTTTCAGGGCAGTAGTAAAAAACAACCTGCCCTCTTTCTGGTTACGCAAAAATAATTTTTCCAGGCCGGGTTCATAAATGGTAATCTGGCCGGATGATAATTTTTCTACTTTCTGTGAGTCAATATCAACACATGTTACTGTATTGCCGGTTTCAGCAAAACAAGTTCCTGTTACCAATCCAACATAGCCGGTTCCTATAACTGCAATTTTCATTTTGTATCTGTTAAATTAAAAACTTACCTGCCGGCAAATGCTAATACTTTTGAAACAATAAATGCCTGTTGTTCTTCATCCAGTTCTGTATGAATAGGCAAAGAGATAACTCTTTCTGTTAGCCAGTCGGTTTCGGGCAGGTTAAAGTTACTGCCGCCAAATGCATCAAACATTTTCTGCCTGTGTGCCGGTACCGGGTAATAGATCATGGATGGTACGCCATTATCAGCCAGGAACTGGTGCAATGCATCCCTGTTTATATCATGCAATAACAAAGTGTACTGATGAAATACATGTTTGTTATTCGCATCCCTGTAAGGAGTTTCTATTTTCTTATTACCAGCAAATGCCGCATCATAATAATCTGCTGCTTTGCGCCTGGCTGTAATATATTCGTCCAGGTGTTTCAGTTTTATATCAAGGATTGCTGCCTGCATGGTATCTAACCTCGAGTTACAACCAACAACATCGTGATAATATCTTTTGCTCTGTCCATGTGATGCGATCATTTTCAATTGCGTGGCTAACTGATCATCATCAGTAAATATGGCCCCACCGTCGCCAAATGCACCCAGGTTTTTAGAAGGATAAAACGATGTGCAGCCGATATGCCCTATACTTCCTGTCTTTTTAGTAGAACCATCAGAAAATGTATAATCATTACCAATTGCCTGCGCATTGTCTTCTAATACAAATAAATTGTGCGCTTCAGCAATTTTCATAATTTCTTCCATATTGGCAGCATGGCCATACAGGTGAACCGGAATAATCGCCTTTGTTTTAGAAGTAATTGCTTTTTTAATAGCTGCAGGATCTATGCAAAAGGTTTTCTTGTCAACTTCCACAAATACAGGCTTGATGTTCAGCAATGCCGCTACTTCCACTGTTGCTATCTAGGTAAAGGAGGGAGTAATCACTTCATCTCCCGGTTTTAAACCAAGTGCCATCATCGCTATCTGAAGCGCATCGGTAC
>JAGPDJ010000107.1 GCA_018057635.1 Ferruginibacter sp.
TTACTTTTTCATTCAACGGGTTCCCGATTGTGGTTTTATCCAGTTCAACAGCAATTGCCTTCCAGGCATCTTCCATTTTATTTTCAGGAACAAATATGCGGCGGATGGCTGTACATTTTTGCCCGGCCTTTACCGTCATTTCTTTTTTTACTTCTTTGATGAAAATATCCCACTCAAGGTTTCCGGGCTCTGCATCCGGTGCCAATACAATACAATTCAGGGAATCTGCTTCCATATTAAATGGAACGCTTTCGCTTAAAATGGCAGCATGTGATTTTAATTTCAAACCTGTTGCAGCAGAGCCAGTAAATGTTACCACATCCTGTGAGGTAACATAATCGAGGATATTGCCTGCGCTTCCGCAAATGAGCTGCAATGCACCAGCTGGTAAGATGCCGGACGCAACGATTTCTTTTACTACTGCTTCTGTAAGATAAGAAGTAACAGTAGCAGGTTTCACAACTGCGGGCATGCCTGCCAGTAAGTTAACGGCAATTTTCTCCAACATGCCCCATACAGGGAAATTATAAGCATTGATGTGAATGGCTACGCCTTCTTTGGGTACCAGGATATGGTGGCCCATAAAAGTATTTTGTTTGCTCAAACTGATCGGGTCGCCATCCAGGCAAAAAGGGTCATCCGGCAATTTCCGCCGCAGCGATGCATTGGAAAACAAATTCCCAATACCGCCTTCAATATCTATCCAGCTGTCAATTTTAGTTGCTCCTGACTGGTAGCTTATTTTGTAGAAAATATCTTTTTTACTCAGTAAATGCAGGGCAAGCGCCCGCAACATTCTGCCTCTTTCCTGGAAAGTCATTTTACGCAGCGCCGGGTTACCTGTTGTACGGGCATAATGCAGGATGGATTCAAAATCTAACCCCTTTGTGGTTGCACTGTTTATTGCTTTTCCGGTTACAGCATTGTATAATAACTGTCCCTCACCATCGCCTTCTATCCATTTACCCGATATATAATTACCTAATTTTTGCATAGCATTTTCGTTATAAGGCAAAGCTAAGGAATGAAAATAAAAAGAGATTTTTAAATTGATGTTTACACAATCAAAAAACCATATAGCTATAATTAGCTATTGTTGATTCAGCTGCAACTAAATATTTTTATGTAAATATTATAAGCAGTCATTCTGCATTACACTGAAAACAAACAATTATTTTATAATACTATTGCTAAAACAAATTAAATTTTTTACCTTACTTTTAATGCTTTATCATTGAGTAAACTTTCTAAAAAACCATCCGTATAAAATAATCTGTATCCTATAAAATATCAAAAGCAAACAATTTGCTGCACTAGCCTTTAAATATACCTGTTACCGAAATGACAATATAATTTTTGTATGTATTGCAAGCCTGTTTTTGTATGCCATTAAAACAGCTCCTGTACTAAATTTTACTGTCGCTGATCCTTTTTTTTACTATCTGATAAACTTAGCAATGAAAAAGTAGTGTGATTTTTTTGAATGTGTAACATACATTCTGTAAAAGTGCAATACAAATATTTATTGAATTGGGTATGGTTATCTTATTTCTATCTAAAATTTCAAAAAACTGTTACATGAAAAAATTTATTCTCCCCCTATTTCAACTTTGTAAAGGGTTCTCAGTAAAGCCATTTACATTTATTTTATTGTTGATTTTACTTTCACTGGCAAGTACGGCACAAAGAAGTCTCAACAAGGCCGACTTTGCACCGTTTAAAGCAAACAAAGAAGAATTCATGAACCGTCGTGCAGAGGCAATCGGATTTAAAAGAGGCATTGAAAAAGACAAGCCATTTGATCCAGCCAATCGCATCATTGCTGTTCAGCAAATGGAAGAACAGAAAATGCAACGTTCATCAAGGCGTGGTTCCTATCAAAGAAATATATTGGCGCCCTGGCTTGAGATCGGCCCTAATCCGATACCTAATGGGCAGGTTGTAAGTGGCCCGCAGTTACCGGTTTCAGGAAGAACGATTTCGATTGCTGTACACCCTACAAATCCAGACATCCTGTATGTTGGTACAGCACAAGGGGGCCTTTACCGTTCGCTCAATGGAGGTACAACATGGGTGCCACTTATGGACAATACCTTGAGTTTAGCAATCAATACCGTGGCAATTGCAGCTTCTCAACCAAACACAATATTTGTAGGTACGGGGGAAGCAAATTTTTCATCAGATAGTTATTTTGGAGCTGGCATTTACCGGATTGACAATGCCAATTCAGCATCACCAACAATTACCGGCCCTATCGGCAGTAGTGTCTTTACAGGACGTGCCGTTAGTAAGATTGTGGTGCATCCTACTGATCCAAATATCATTTTTGCCGGATCTGCTTCCGGTATCGGCGGAATTGGTGCTGCTTCAAATAGTTCACTTGCTAATCGGGGACTTTTCCGCTCAACAAATGCACTCAGTGCTTCTCCAACCTTTACGCAATTGACTTTAACAGGTTTAGCTGCACAAACCCGCAACATTGTTGACATGGTAATGGATCCGGGTAATCCTGATAGGGTACTTTGTACTGTTGGAGATTCATTTAGTGCCGGTGAAGGCGGAGTGTACTTATCTACGAATGCGTTAGCTGCAATCCCAACCTTTGTTCGCACATTTACTGCGGGCATTGGAACTAGTGCTTCCAGAACTGAACTTGCATTGCACAGAAGCGGTGGAGGGGTAGTTACTGTATATGCTGCTTCGGGATTTAACGGTGGAACGGTTCAACGGTCTATTGATGGTGGAGCAACCTGGACTCAGCGAATAGACAATAATTTTTGCGGAGGTCAATGTTTTTATGACATCGCAGTAGAGGTTGATCCGACCAACGCAGACCGGGTATATTTGGGCGGTGTTGGAACGACTACAACTTTTACAATTTCTAATAATGGAGGTACCACTTTTAACAGTAGCGAAAGCGGGTTACATACCGATTCACATGTTATTACTGTTGCCCCATCGCTGGCAACAACAATATATTTCGGTTCAGATGGTGGCATTTATAAATCTACCGATGCCGGCAACACCTGGGCTTCATTGAATAACACTACATTCAGGGCCACACAATTTATGAGCCTTGCCCTGCATCCTACAGATCCAAATTATACAATCGGAGGTACGCAGGATAATGGTACGAATATGTATAAACCCGACGGAACCTGGAACAGAATTGATTATGGTGACGGCGGATATGCAGCAATTGATCAGAATGCAACTGACGCTACGAATGTGCGGATGTATCATACCTATTTCAATCAAACGAATGCCATGGGTTATGCCAGGGTAACTACAACAGCAGCAGCAACAGAAGGGAACTGGGCTTTTTTCGGTTGCGGATTTGGAGGCAGTACCCCGAACGGAATGACATGTACAGCTACTGCGATCCTGTTCTATGCGCCAATGGAAACCGGACCGGGTAACCCAAATACATTATACTTTGGCTCTGATGTGCTCTACCGGTCAACTGATGGCGGCACTTCTGTAACAAAAGTAAGCCAGGAGCCTATTTCCTCAGGCGTGGCTATCAGTGCTATCGGAATCTCACCGCAAAATGACAATGTAAGAGTAGTTGGACTGAGAACCGGCGGTATCCTTGGTACAACAACGGGTTCAAGTACATTAATAAACCTGGATGCCGCAAACACAGTGCCTAATGGTTTTATTGCACGAGTAGCTATTGATCCAAACAATGTTAATACTGCTTATGTTACACTTTCAACTTTCGGATTTGTAAGTGTATGGAAAACTACAACCCTGAACGATGTTAATCCAACCTGGACAGCCGCTGCAACAGGCATTCCCAATGTTCCGGTAAACGCATTTGCTATTGACCCTTCAAATTCTAATAATCTCTATGCCGGAACTGATATAGGTGTTTATATTTCTGAAGACGCAGGTGCTACCTGGGTTCCTTTTGGAACAGGTTTACCAATTGTAGCTGTTTTTGATATGGCTATCCATCCTATAACAAAAGTATTGCGTATTGCCACACATGGCCGGGGTTTATGGGAGATCCCAACAGGTGTTGTTTGCAATGTAACAGGAACCGGAACTACCACACCAGTTTCCTGTAACGGAAATACCGATGGTACAGCAACCATAACACTTTCTGGTGATGGTTCTGGTGCACCCGGTACATACACACTTGATGGCGGGGCGCCACAGGTTTTTGCAACCAATCCATTTACTGTTACTGGCCTTTCAGCTGGTCCCCATACTATTGTGGCAACAGTTACAGCCGGTGGTTGTGTATCCAGCGATATATCTGTAACCAATACAGTTAATTCATCAAGTTTAGCAGCCACATTCATTAAAACCAATGTGAGTGCATGTAACGCAACCATCAATGATGGTACCATTACTGTAACGGTAACTGGTGGAAGCGGTAACTACAGTTATGCATGGACAGGTATGACCGGAGCAGGTAATGCCAACCAGGTTCCATACAATGGCCCTAACCAGCCAAATTTAACCGGATTAACTTACGGTTTCTATAATGTTACCATCACAGACTTAGGCGGTTGCGGAGCAGTAACACTTGGCCCTATTCAAATTGAAGGTGCATACACGGTATTTGTTACCAACAACGGAAGTATTTCCAGCAGTTGTGGCAATCCGGCGGGATCAATCTTGTTGTATGGCAATGCGGGTATACGCCCTTATACTTATAGCCTTGATGGTATCACTTACCAGCCAGGTAATACCTTTACAAACCTGGCAGCGGGAACTTATACAGGTTACATAAAAGATGCTGCAGGATGTGTGGGTACTAAACCTAATATCGTAATAGGCACGGCAGCACCACTTGTTGTTCTTCCTTATGTAAGGCAGGCAAGCAGTTGCAATGCCGACGGTGGTATTGAGATCTACAGAACAGGTGGTATCGGGCCATACACGTATAGCCTTGATAATATCACTTACCAGTCAAGTAATATATATCCTGGCCTTGCAGCAGGATCTTATACAGCTTATGTGAAAGATTCTAAAGATTGTGTGTCGTCAGTTGCAGTAACCGTAACACAGGGCGCAGCTCTTATAGTTACTGCAAACAAGTCAAATGCAAGCACCTGTATACCTGACGGATCTATACAGGTAAATGTAAGTGGCGGTGTTTATCCATATCAATACAGCTTAGATGCTGGTACTACTTACCAGTCTTCTAATGTATTCCTGGGCCTTATTGCCGGTAACTATGTAGTAACCGTTAAGGACTTTAAAAACTGTATGGGTACTGTTAATGTAACCATAAACACCAATACGATCGTTGTTTCCTCAATTGTTGTAAATGCAACCAGTTGTGCATTGAACAACGGTACGATCTACCTGGTACGTACAGGTGGAGTTGGCCCTTACACATACAGCCTGGATGGTAGTAATTACCAGACAAGCAATACATTCACAGGCCTTGCTGCGGGAACGTACCCAGGTTATGTGAAAGATTCTAAAGGTTGTATCGGTACATTGGCTGAAATCGTAGTTGGACCAACAGGTTGTGTCCCGCCATTTGCCGTAACAACTGGTACAAATGCCAAAAACATCCTGGTACCGGAAAAAAATGAACAGAAGGTGCAGGTATTTCCCAACCCGAGCCAGACAGATTTTACACTTATGCTATCCGGTTATAGGAATACAGAAAGTGTATTCGTTACCGTTACTGATGTATTGGGAAGAAAGATCTATCAAACTTCCGGCAAAGGAAAACTGCAATATAAATTCGGACAAGAATTTAATGCCGGGGTATATAATGTAGAAGTGATACAGGGTACTGAGAAAAACAGTATTATAATTGTAAAGAAATAAACGGTATTTTAAAATAAACCAATACAGGTTTGCCATTTTTGCCCCGAATACACGAATAATTTCATTCGTGTATTCGGGGTTTTTTATTTTTTAAAATTTAATAGTGTGGTAAAGAAAATATTTGCAGATGTATTATTGTCCAGTTTAATTTGATGAAAATTAAATCATGCATCCCTGGCTTATATGCTTATGCCAGAAGTATTATCAGCGTAATAATATAAAAATCATTCTACCCTCTTTCGGCAAGCCGTTTGTCAATTTCTGCACAAAGGCTTTCAAAGATTTCATCGATAGAGCCTTCTCCTTTTATCAATACAACTTTATTAAATTTCTGATAATAATCTGCAACAGGAGCTGTCTTGTTGTGATACTCCACGATCCTTGCTTTGATTACCTGGTGGTTGGTGTCATCAGAACGACCACTTGTTTCGCCTCTTTTTTCCAGGCGCTTTACAAGTTCTTCCTCACTCACATCCAATGCAAGCATAACAGCGATGAAACTTTTTTTCAGTTCCAGTAATTTATCCAAGGCCTCTGCCTGTGCGGCAGTACGGGGGAATCCATCAAATAAAAAACCTTTGGCTGCTGGGTTCTCATCCAAAGCAGAACTGATCATGCCAATCACCACTTCATCCGGAACCAATTGGCCTTTATCCATAAATTTCATGGCTTCCAGCCCTAAAGCAGTCTGCCGGGAAATTTCGGATCGTAACAAATCTCCCGTGCTGATATGCTTTAATCCATACCGCTCTATCAACTGCTCGCTTTGCGTACCTTTTCCACTGCCCGGAGGGCCAAAGAGAATTAAATTGAACATATCTGGTATCCTATACTTATTATTGAAAATGAATAACCTGGTTTAGTAAAATGACCACAAAGGTAACCAAGCATTTTAAAAATAAACTGCCGGCTACAGTAATCTGATAATACAATTTTGCTTAATCCAATGTTTTGGTTCAGTAAATATAATATTCACCCGTCATATTGCAGTGATTGAAGTTTAAAAAAAGTCATATTTTTTTGGAAATTAATCAATAATGCAGCAAAAACACCATCCATTTAGACAAAGAAACAATAATTATTAATATTTCGGCAAGTCTTTGTTATCATGAACCCTAACAATTACTTTTGCTTTTAACCTTCAAGTTTTAATAGTTTTCTAATGGGTAAACTCAAACTCAGCAATCTTGCTGAAACACTTATAGCATCTGAAATCGTTCGCCTGGGTGCTGCTATCAAAGAGAAAATAAGGCTAGGCGACCACATTTATAATTATACGATCGGTGATTTTGATTCATCACAATTTCCCATTCCCCGTCTTTTACAGGAAGAAATTATCCGGGCATATAAAGAGGGTAAAACAACCTATCCGGCTGCCGAAGGCGAACTGGAATTAAGAAAATCGGTTTCAGATTTTATTGCAAAATACCAGGCTGTACATTACAGCCCGCATGAAATTCTGATCTCAGCTGGTGGAAGGCCTTTGATATATGCTGTTTACAGAACTATTGTTGACAAGGGTGATAAAGTGATTTATCCGGTACCAAGCTGGAACAACAATCATTATATTCATTTTACAGAAGGTGAACACGTTGTTATTGAATCAAGCAAAGAAAATAATTTTATGCCAACGGCTTCGCAAATAGCCCCGCATGTAAAAGGTGCAACAT
>JAGPDJ010000108.1 GCA_018057635.1 Ferruginibacter sp.
AATACACAGGGCGTGAGTAATGCGATCAATCCGCCTAAAAAGCCAAGTATAAATAAATTAAACAGGTTGTTGCCGGTTTTGGTTTCAACCATGGAAGCAGAAGACTCACCGCAATTCGTAACCGGTTTTTTCAGATCAATGGAAGGGATCAGTATCCTGGCAGCTGCCGGGCGTGTTGCAGTTTTATTAAGAACAATGGTTATTTTTTGCTCCTCAGGTATGAAATTGTCTTTTAACCCTGTAAAATAAGTGAGTGTAAATTTTATTACAGGTGGCACTTCGCCTTTAAAATACAGCAACTGCTTAATGCTGATAGAGTCGGTTGACACCCTCAGTTCTTTTTCAAAATTCAGGTCCCTGATTATTTTTTCATTTGAAAGTATCAGTGGTTTTTGCAGTAGTACAGCTGAATCATCAAATTGTATTGATATGCCGGTGAGGCCATCTGCCTCACTTACGGTTGAGTATACATGCCAGCCGTTTTGGATACTTCCTTTTAATATAACCTCGTAATTTGAACCGGAAATATTTTTAACAGTACTATTCCATTGTACATGTGAACTGTCCTGGCTAAAAGTATTACCTGCAAAAAATACCAGGGATAAGATTAAAAACAGGAGCGATTTTAGTGATGGCATTTAATCATGTTATATATAGGATCTCAAAAAACCGGGATTAATATTCTATTTACCTCCTACTTTTACAGAAAAAGGAACATCTTTCGGAGGAAGGCATTTTTTATCATTGCAAACCATGTAGGTAACTGTTCCTGCAACAACGGTTGTTGCATTTGACCTGAGTTTAACTTTCTGTACAAAATCTACTTTGCTGCCATAATATTTTAATACTGACTTAAAGTTGGGATCATAAGATTTTTCCAACTTACCCACTTCCTTAACTTTTCCATCCATTTTAACCAATGGGTTTGTTGTAAAGCTGAATTCAGTTGGAACGGGGCCTTCACCTGCATCCTGTGCATAAATATGCCATTTGCCTTCAAGGTTTGCGGTAATGTGCAATTCGTAGGTTTTATCTGCAATCTTTTTTGCGCTGTAAACCCATTGTACCGGGTTTTCCATCTGAGCACTTGCCGACAGGATTATAAATAAAAATACAGTGAATAATATAGAGTATTTTTTAAACATTTTCTTTTGTGTTATTTGTTAGCAAAACAAAATTATACCAATCACCCCACCTTTTCTGTTAAAGGTTGTTAATAATTGAACCAGTTATGCTATATCAAAAAGTTTGTGAAAAATCAATTTCCCATCAGTATTATTCAATGAGGTATTGCAGGCTCTTTCAGGATGTGGCATCATTCCAATAACATTCCCGTGTTCATTGCAGATGCCGGCAATATTTTCGGTGGTACCATTGGGGTTATTTGCCTCATCTATAATGCCATTTGCTGAACAATACCGGAACAAAACCTGCTTATTCCTGTTCATCAGTTCCAACACGGTTTTATGCGCAAAATACCTTCCTTCACCGTGGGCAATAGGAATTTTAAATGTATCTTTTTGAGCAGAATCTGTATGTTGAATATATACATTTTTGCATACGAATTGTTGCTGGGCATTCCGCAATAATACACCGGGCAATAATCCGCTTTCACATAAAATCTGGAACCCGTTGCACACACCCAGTACTTTGCCTCCTTTTCCTGCAAACTCAATCACACTTTGCATCATGGGACTGAACCTGGCTATAGCACCACAGCGTAAATAATCTCCGTAACTAAACCCTCCCGGCAATACAATACAATCCTGCCTGCTGAACATAGATATATCTTTATCCTTATGCCACAATGGAATAACTTCCTGGTTAAGGTCATTTTGCAGGGCTTCCATCATATCCCTGTCGCAATTAGACCCTGGAAATACTACTACACCAAATTTCATTTCTTTAAATTAAATGTATAAAAGCAAATTTACAATAGACTACCCGTATTTATCTAAAAAAAGCCCGTTGCTATATAAATCAGAACCATACACCAATGCAAAAACAATGGAACGATCTTGCGTTCCGGATAAAAAAATGCAGAACCTGAGATCATAGCCAGGGGCACTGCGGTCAAGATCCAGTAATCAAATCCTTGTGAAGCATTTAAAAAAGGAACGATCAGTGAAACAAATAGATATAAAAAGATCAGGTTCCAGCTTTTTCGGGCTTGCACAACCTGTCTTCTCATATTATCCATGATAAAGAATATCCCGATTATTATAGTTATAGATACTATACTAACGGCAGCGTATGACCAGGCATTTTGCTGAAAGGTTGGCACCCTCAATGTAAATCCGGGAAACCGGTATCCTTTCCATTTATCGGTTAAAAATACCCAGGATGTGAGAAAATAATACGGTGCCAGGATACCGAGTAAAACCATCATCCATTCAGGTAACCTGAAAGGCCTGGTAATTCCCAGCCCAACCATAATGAGTAATAAAAAAGCAATTGACGGGAAATAGAAAAAACTGGAAAAGCCAATAATCATTCCTGCGTTAAATAAGGTTGATTTAGGGTTGTTGTTATTGTGTAATCCGCTTAAGAGGGACAGTACTGCAATCAATAGCGTGTTTACAATCAGCGGTGAGGAAAGATTGAACCAATCTGAAAACATTGATGTGATCAGTAAGTAAGCCATTCCGCTCAGGTAATTGGGCTTTTGCATCAACCGTTGGCTGTTAATCAGTTTATTAATACTGACCGCCTGGATATATAAAAGCAGGAATGTAATTACACTATAAACCAGGTGGGCATTTGCTGCAATTGGTTTTAGCCATAGCAACATTGCTTTGTATAAAAACCCATCCAGCTGTTGTGGCTGCGGAACATGCGGGTTTATGAACATGGGAATCTTTAAAACCAGGCCATAAATCAGTAGCAGGAAATTATTATAGGGATTATTGGCTTTAAAAATGCCTGTCACGGAATATAATTATATACTTTATAAATATTGCTTCCTGCAAAAATGAGCATTTAAAACAACTTTAAAAAATCATAACCCTACTATTATATTATTCAAAGAAAATAACCTTGGCGAAAGCAATATTGGTGCGGTAAACACAGGGGATTATCATTTCGCGGTAGCCTACTTGTTTTGCAAGCCGCGGCATGAATTCAAAACCGGCTTCCCGGCTTTTTAGGGTTGGATAACGCTTCAACTGACCATCCGGGAAAACACTGTGGTTACTGATTACTTGTTTATTCCTGTCTTCTTCAACAAAAATGAAATGGATCTCACTACCCACATTCATGGTACAATAGGAAAGAAAATTATCATTGTCATCATCTGCCTGCTTCTTGGGAATTATAGTACTCCATTGCAAAACCATGTCATTGTTCACACTCAACAGCATGATATTATCATAGTAGAAACGAATATTCTGCATACTGTTGAAACTGCTTAACGGCCTGTAAAAGCCGTTGTTATAAGCCGGGTTGGTCATGTAATAATCCGTATTTGTAGTATAGGGCGAACTATACAGATAATTATACCTGTCCCAGCTGCTGTTTGAAGGCCCCGATCTGCCTTGTGAATAACTATCTTCTGTACTCAAAATAAACCCACCGTCTTTTTTTACAATTGTCTGCTGGATCAATAAATTGTCGAAAGCAGACCTGAACTGGCCGTCTGAGATCTTTACTCTTAATGTATCATGAAATTCATTAAAATTCATTTTTTTAACTTCTGCATCATTAAGATCAATCAGTGCTGCAAAAAGCCCTTTTATGTTGCCACCTTGTTTATCATAGTACAGGGATGTAATGATGCAATTCCTGTTCAGGTTGTCTAATTTAATTTTTACCTCATCAAAGAATTTATTTTCAAATGACAATGGTTTTACAACAAAATCACCGGCGCCGGGTTTATGAGAAATGATATCCATCCCATTCACTTTTTTCCTGTAGTTGATCAACGATAACTTGGCAAAAATAAAACTCCCATCATTAGACAGGTTTATGTCACTGTAAGCATCATACCTGTCATCATAAGCCGCAACCATCCGGGTACTGTCAAGCATCTGCATGCTGGTGTCAAAAAGTTTTGTTGCAACAGTAAACTGCTGGTTTTTACGCTGCATCTTATATACAAGAATTTTTTGCTTATCCTGGCTATAAATGGTGCTGTAAATCTTGTTGTCGGAGAGTATGCCCAGTTTTGTAGAATCCAACTGAACTGGTTCATCGATCTTTTTACCATCTGGCCCCATTTTAACACCCATACAATATATCACATTATTTTTCTGGTATTGGTAGATCATTAAAAAATGCCCGGGGTAAGTAATAAAATCTATATTAAAGGTTTTATCGGGAATAAATGTGAGGCGTAAACTTTTTTTGATCCGCATATCCTTATCGTAAAATGCCAGTACATGCTTCCATCGGATGTTTTTATATATTATATAATGTTCATCCATTTTGCCGAGTATCTCGAAACGGATATCCCTGTTGTCTTCATTATTAAATTCAGAATAAGTTATTTCCTGGGCTGTTAAGCTTCCGGGTAGCATAAAAAATGAAGCCAATAAGAATAAGACAAAGTGTTTCCTTAGTACCATTTTACAAATTTAAGATTATAATTTACCCGGTTATTTTGTTAAGACTTATTATAACAATCATTAGCTGCTTTTGTTAAAGCTGTAAATTTACATGATGGAAACAGTATTAATTACAGGCGGAACGGGTTTGGTTGGAAAAAGGCTGACAAGCCTACTGGTTGAAAAGGGCTACAAGGTTATCATATTAAGCCGGAATATAGATAAACTACAGCATAACGGGGCTGTTAGTTTTGCAAAATGGGATATAGATAAACAAACCATTGATTTGAAAGCACTACAGACTGCCGATTACATTATTCATCTTGCCGGGGCTGGTGTTGTTGCTAAAAGGTGGACGGAATCATATAAAAGAGAGATCCTTGAAAGCCGCACTAAAAGCAGTAAACTGATAACGGACAGTTTAAAACTTCACTCAAACCAGGTTAAGGCAGTAGTTTCTTCATCGGCCATTGGCTGGTATGGGCCTGATAAAACCCCGGTAATACCATTTACAGAAGATGATGTACCTGCTGCTGATTTTTTAGGACAAACCTGTGTATCCTGGGAAGAAAGCATTTCCCATGCTTCAGAAAGCGGTGCAAGGGTTTGTAAATTAAGAACGGGTATTGTTTTAAGCAAAGAAGGTGGGGCGCTGGCGGAATTTATAAAACCAATCCGGTTTGGCCTTGCTGCCATATTGGGAAATGGCAATCAAAAAATAAGCTGGATACATATTGATGATCTTTGCCGCATGTTTATTTATGCAATGGAAAATAATTCAATAAGCGGTAGTTACAATGCTGTTGCTAACAAACCTGTGAGTAACAAAGAACTTACATTAACACTGGCAAGGGCAATAAAAGGCAGGTTTTTTACCCCATTCTATGTTCCGGCATTCCTGCTAAAACTGGTATTGGGGGGCAGCAGCATAGAAGTATTAAAAAGTACAACTGTAAACAATGCAAAGATAAAAGCAGCCGGTTTTACATTCTTGTATCCGTCAGTTGAATCTGCCATTGGTGAGATTACAGGGAAAAAATTATAGGTCAGATTTTACCATTCTTCTCCTGCTCAGCACATAAAACAACACAACATAAATAACCGCAAGTAAAATTACCAGCCAGGTATAATCTGTAGGCAGGTTTGCTTTAGTGAATGACTTTATCGGATTGTCGGGGAAAGTAAGCAATCCGTCTGAAGCATTCATAGGAAGATAGTCGCCCATACTGCCCAGGTCGATTCCATGATCGGCCCTTAATTTTATACTCCATACATCCAGTAATTGGGAAATGATATTTTCAGCACCCAGGTAAATAAAATACAAGCCGATAGCAAAGCCGGTTCGCCTTACCCAGACAGAAATCAATACTGCCAGCAGGTTATAGGATAAAGCCTTGAGCATGAAAAAACCCACATGCGAAAACCCGTTCAATGAAAAAGACGTACCGGAGAATAATCCAAAAACCAGTGCTGTAATAAATACGAGCAGGGTGGTTAAAATGGCGGCTATCACTGCCAGGGCTATTTTAACTGAAATAAATTCCTGCCGGCTCCAGCCATCTATGATATTCTGCCTGTTGGTTCTGTAAGTAAATTCATTGGTAACAAGTATGATAAGTAATAAAGCAGGCAATAACAATAACCAACCGGTGGCATAGCTGGTAGTTTGCCATGTTTTGGAAAATTCATACGGGTTAAAAGAAGAAACCAGCCCGGCCGTATTGATCTTTCCAACAATATTTTTATTTACCGTAAATACAATGTAATTGGTGGTAAACACGCCTAGCGCAAAAAAACTGCTGATGACAATAAAAGCATTGTAGTTTTTTAATTTAAGCCATTCTGTTTTTAGTAATTGGAGCATTTGCTTAATTTTTCTGAAAATATTTTTTGTTTTTAGTTTGTCAGTTCAAAGAATTTGCTTTCCAGGCTTTTCTTTTTTAATTGCAGGTGCGACAAGATGATGCCGTTATTAAAACAAAACTGATTGATCGCAGAAAGGTCTGCCTGGCCGGAAGGAAAAAACACCCGCACTACTTTTTCGGCTGTATCAACCTTACTTGTTCCGGGCATTTTCATCATTGTGTTTTGCAAATGATTAAGATCAGCTGCACTTATTTCCACCATATCCTCGTTCACCAGTATCTCATTTACATCGCCATGGGTAATTAGTGTTCCCTGTTTCAGAATCGCCACATGGGTGCATACTTTTTCCACCTCATCCAGCAGGTGGCTGGCCATAATGATCGTTTTGCCCTGTTTGGACAATTTTTTTATGAGCTCCCGGATCTCCGCTATTCCCACAGGGTCCAGGCCGTTGGTGGGTTCATCAAAAACAAGCACTTCCGGGTTACCGAGCAATGCAGCACCTATGGCTAACCGTTGTTTCATGCCCAGGCTGTAAGTATTGAACCTGGAATTTTTCCGGCTGGTTAAATTAACGATTTCCAGCACCCGGTCAATATCATCATCTCCCCTACCTTTAATGGATGCTGCGATCTTTAAATTTTGTACTGCCGTTAAATAATGATAAAAATTGGGTGTTTCCAGGAGCGTGCCGATTTGCTTGCGTTGCGAATTGGTAGGTTCTGCACCGAAAATCCTGTACCCGCCGCCAGATGCTTTCAATACATCCATGATTATACCCAATAAGGTAGTTTTACCGCTTCCGTTAGGCCCAAGTATTCCAAAAACAGTACCGGATGGAACAGAAAAACTAACATTCTTCAATGCCTTGATGTTACCGTAGTTTTTGGAAAGGTTCTCAACTGTTAATATCTCCATTATTAATTGGTTTCTTTTACCGCGTCAAGATAATTGTTTTTATTTATGACTTGGATTAATATTATGATAAATGGTAAGGGGTGATGGTTGTTGGATGTTAGCTGTTAGTTATTAGTTGTTAGTT
>JAGPDJ010000109.1 GCA_018057635.1 Ferruginibacter sp.
TTGACAGCAGGTCATAGGCCAAAATCCACGGGAAATTATCTGCACCACGTATCCAAACTTTATTATCAGGGTTGGGAGATTGCCCATGGTTCCTGTAATTAAAATCAATGCGCAGTTGTTTACCGGAACTGTAATTAGCCAGGTTCCAGGTCATCAGTAAACTATCGGTTCCCAAAACACCATAAGCAGACTGATCGAGTGTGATGGCCCGGTTTCCATTCAAAGCAAAACCGGTGTTTACAAAAGTTCTTGCCCTGCCCCGGGCAGATACTGTTTTAAAATCAGTTCTGTCATCGCCATCCAAACCTATAGTATTAGCAGTGTATTCTTTAACTATTGTTGATTCAAAACCATCAGTAACGGGTAAGGTTAGTGGAGGATTTGCAAGATGTTTGATAATAGTAACCACTGTATCATCCTGTGGAAAAGCATCTCCTGTTTTCGTAACCCACGACCTGATTGTATAAACACCGGGCAATGCAAATGCAGCAGTTGGTGCAAAAGTATGTGTATATGTTGCGAGTGAAGCAATGTTTATATTCACATTTTCTGTTATTACAGCACCTGCATTTACCTGGTACGACAAATTATAACTTCCGGATGAAATTGTATTATCCAGGTTCTTTATGTTCAGTTTAACCTGTTCAAATGCTGATAAATAAACAGATGTAAACTGCCTGCCTGTAACAGGAGCTTCTATAGACACCGCTTTAAAGTTATTATCAAAAGACGGCAGGCTGCATGTTCCAGTTGACGGTATTAATTTTATGCCCATACTTCTTCTGCCACTAATTGAACCATTCTTTGCTGTTACAGCAAATAAATAGGTTTTGCTGCTTTCCAGTCCGGATACTAAAAAATTACTGGCAGTTGTATTGCCAATAAGCCGCATACTATCGGTATCCAGTTGAAAAATATCGTATGAAGTTGCTGAAGCAATGGCGGCCCAGTTTAACTGTGCATATCCTTCACAGGGAATTGTGCCGGTGATAAATGGCTGTCCGAGTACCGTAAAATTAAAGTCACTCTGATCTGTATACGCAGTTGTGTTCCGGCTTACCCTGATAAGATAATTATTAGAAGCAATGGCAGGCACTGTAAAATTAAATGACCTTGCTGATGCAGCCACACTGTTGCTGCCAACACCTGCTGCATTCCAGGTGCTGCCGTTATTATCTGAATATTCCACTGTAAATGTATTGCTTTCATCGCCATAAGCAGTCCAGCGGATGGTTTCTGTTTCTCCCGGAACAAGCGTTTCACCACCCGAAGGATATTCCACCGTAACTCCGTTCATATCTGCCTCGTAAGTAAGAAAATATGTTTGAGGGCCCTGGGGAATAGCAAATCCATTTATATTAATATTATAAGTTCCGGCAACCGGGTTATTAATTACAACCTGTTCCATATTATTGGTATGGTCTGCCCCTTCTGTTGCAATATTTGTTACCAGCACCGGGTTCAGAACCAGTGGTAAATGTACCAATGAAGACGGTTCCGTAACGGTAAGGTCTAAGTCATTTACCAGCGTTACGGATGCATTGGCAGTAGCCGGATGGTCGGCCCAAACCAGCATTACTTTCAACCGCCTGGCGCCGGCGGGCACAACAATATTATATGCATGATTCTGAGTTGTAGCAATGCTGTTGCTGAAATACCGGTTATCTTCCAATGCTTTAGCAGCTTTGCCGGCATTCAGCATACCGAAACCATATGTATAATCCGGACCGGGATTGCCAAGATCATCGGCTGTATTGCACATCAGGGCTTTTAACAGGCCCGCTTTGGCGTTAGCACCGGCATGCAGTTTCCGGTAATCTTCCTGTAACAAAGCAGTAACGCCGGTAATAACAGGAGCGGCCATACTGGTTCCATAATTAAGCTGGTAAGAATCAAACGGGTATGTAGAACGGGTTGCATACCCATTGGTTACGATCTCAGGCTTTATCCTGCCATCCTGCACCGGTCCACGGCTGCTGAAAGATGCAATATTATATGTTGCCTGGTCCATAGCACCGACTGTGATCACATTTTTTGCAGTTTGCCAGCCTGATTTCATTGTACCGTAAGATGTCGGATAACCCACACAGTTATAACTACCGTCATTACCCGCTGCAATCACATGAAGCACTTCATCATAGTCTTTCATTTGTGCATCTACATAATTACTGAGTACATCATAAACCCTGTTTCCCGCACAGCCAATAGCAGATGAATAATAAGAATTATTAGTAGCTACCAGGTTGTAATCAGTTATATAAGTGGGCGTGAACAGGATCACATCACTGAACCACTGGCTCACAATATGTGCTTTGGGTGCCATGCCCTGGTTGCGGGGATTTAAAAAACCTGCACCAGCAACGGTTCCGGATGTATGCGTTCCGTGATTGTCCCATGGATAAGGATGCCTGCTGATGTTCTTCCCGTTAAAATCAATATGGGTTGATATGTCTGCATTATCACCAACCCCAATCACCACATTTTTTCCATTCAGGTTCCTGCCAGATATAGATTGCAGACTGCTGATATTATGTATTGAAATATCATTATAATTCATCACCTTGTCGCTGATGGTTTGTTCCCGTATATAACTTACGAATGGCAGGGCGGCCAGGGTATTCAGTTTGCTGATGTCAGGCTGAATCAGAATATGATTTTTGAACCCGAATTTAGAAGGAACAATTACAATACCCAATGATTGCAAAACGCTTTCAGCTTCTTGTTTATTAAAAGAAGGAAAGATGCTGACAGCAAACCACCTGGTATCTTGCTTTTCTTTGCCGGAACTAAAATTATACAAAGCCGGGTCAATCTTAAAGTTTACAGGAACCGCGTTAATGGAAACGATATTATATTTTGAAGCAACGGAAAAATCAAACGACTTATTTATAACAGACAGAAATGAATTGGCCGGTATATATTCGTTTAGTTCAACACCGGCATTTTTAAGCTCTTTTTTACTATTATCAGCAGGCAGTGCTGAAAACTGTATCAATACATAATAGTTATTGCCATATAATACAGGCAACAAATCACTTTTATTAAAAGTTTGTTTGATGATATTATCATTCGTGAAAAAATCTCCATTGGCAAAATTCACTGGCCTGGTTTTCTCCTGTGCTTGTATAGTAATGCCAAAACATAGCAGGAACAGGAAAACTAAAAATTGACTGGTCTTGATCATACAATCAGTTACGGTTATTATACAGGATGGTTTTAGATATCTCAAAAATATAAACAAATACAGGTATAATTGGTTTTGTTTAGCCTTTTTTGTTGAACGGATATATTGATTCAGCATGCTTCGTTGTATCTTTACAGCCGGATGAACCTGGAAGTGTTGCTGAATTTGTACAAAAATGACCCCCGCTGTTTTCAGGTAGCGAACAGGATTTCTATGCAACAACCCCAGCACCTGCACCTGAAAGGTCTTCATGGCAGTGCTTCCCAGTTTGTACTGGCAGCCATTCACAGTATGCCCGTTTCTTCGGGCATCAATCACCTGGTTGTGTTGAGGGATGCTGAAGAAGCAGCTTATTTTCACAACACGTTGGAGAACATTACCAATGCCCTGGATATTTTTTATTTCCCTTCTTCCTTCAAGAATAAAAAAAATTACCAGTTGCTTAACAGCAGCCATGTGATGTTGCGTACCGAAGCACTCACCAGGATCGCTTCTTCCATTGCAGGTGGAAGCAGGGAAATGGCGAAGAAAATCATTGTTACTTATCCCGAAGCCTTGTTTGAAAAAGTGGTGTTTTCTAAAACACTTACCGAGAATATTATCAGCATCAAACAGGCAGATATATTGGATGTGAATGCCATGCTGGAAAAATTTGTGAACCATGGATTCACCCGAACCGATTTTGTATATGAGCCGGGACAGTTTGCTGTTCGTGGCGGAATTCTCGATATCTATTCTTTTGGCAATGAAAAGCCCTATCGTATTGAGCTGTTTGGAAATGAAGTAGACAGCATCCGGATCTTTGATCCCGAGAATCAGTTGAGTGAAAGAAAATTACTGCAGGTAAATATTATTCCAAATGTAGAAACACAGTTTGAGAGTGGTGACAAAGTTTCATTATTGGAATTTCTTCCCGAAAACACAGTTGTATGGATGCAGGACTGGGATTTTATAAAAGAAAAAATTGAACAGCAGGAAGAAGACCTTTCAATATTCCTCGATACAAAAGATATTAATACAAGCCGCCAGCAAACAAGTGAAGATGAAAATGAAATAAACCGGAAAACTGATGTTGGCCTTTATGATTTTATAAATGCTGCTGAAGTTGAAAAACAAATATCCGCCAGGCATATTATTGAAATGGGAAACAAAACGCATTTCCCCAATCTCCAATCTCCTATCTCCCAGCTGCTATTCTCTACAAAGGAACAACCCGCTTTCAACAGGCAATTCAACCTGCTGATCAGGAACCTGCAGGATTATGAAAAAGAACAATACAATATTTTCATATTTGCCGAAAATCCACGGCAGCTGGAAAGGCTGCACATTATTTTCAACGACCTGAAAGCAGAGATACAGGTTACTCCCATTGCAGTTTCTATTCACGAAGGTTTTATTGATGATGACCTTAAAATAGTTTGTTATACAGATCACCAGGTTTTTCAACGCTACCATAAATACAAAGTAAAACAGGCATTCAGCAAGAACAAAGCGCTTACTTTAAAAACACTCAGGGAATTACAGCCAGGTGATTATGTTTCACATATTGATCACGGAGTTGGTGTATACAGCGGACTTCAGAAAATTGAAGCAAATGGGCGTATGCAGGAAGCCGTACGGATTCAATATAAAGATGGCGACCTGTTATATGTAAATATTTCCTCGCTGCATAAGATCAGTAAATACAGCGGAAAAGAAGGCAGCATTCCCAAAATGAATAAGCTGGGCAGTGATGTATGGAACAAGCTGAAAGAAAAAACAAAAAAGCAGGTAAAAGACATTGCCACCGACCTGATAAAATTGTATGCCCAGCGAAAAAGCCTGCATGGTTTTGCCCACAGCCCGGATAATTATATGCAAACTGAACTGGAAGCCAGTTTCATTTATGAAGACACACCAGACCAGGCAAAGGCCAGTGAAGACGTGAAACGTGACATGGAAAAAGATTCACCGATGGACAGGCTGGTATGCGGCGACGTTGGTTTTGGCAAAACGGAAGTTGCCGTAAGGGCCGCTTTTAAATCATGCGCCGACGGAAAGCAGGCTGCCGTGCTGGTTCCAACAACTATCCTTGCCTATCAGCATTATAAAACCTTTGGTGAACGGCTGAAAGATTTCCCGGTAACGGTAGATTTTATAAACCGGTTCAAATCTGCCAAAGAAAAAAAAGAGACTTTAAAAAAACTGGAAGAAGGAAAAATAGACATCATAATTGGTACGCATGCCCTGCTTGGGAAGGATGTAAAGTTCAAGGACCTGGGTGTTATGATCATTGATGAAGAACAAAAATTCGGGGTGTCGGCCAAAGAGAAATTAAAACAGATCCGCACTACGGTTGATTCACTAACGTTAACGGCTACTCCAATACCGCGTACCTTGCAATTCAGCCTCATGGGTGCAAGAGACCTCAGTATCATCAATACCCCGCCACCCAACAGGCAGCCCATACAAACGGAAGTGATGGTGTTCAATGAAGATGCTATCCGGGATATCATTTATTATGAAACAGAAAGAGGTGGCCAGGTTTTTTTTATCCACAACCGGGTAAAAGGCCTTGCAGAAATGAAATCTTTTATACAGGGACTTTGCCCCGATGTCAGTATTGCCTATGCACACGGACAAATGGAAGGAGATGAACTGGAAGATACCATCCTCGATTTCATGGATAAGAAATATGATGTGCTTGTTTGTACGAATATTGTAGAGAGTGGTGTAGATATCCCTAATGTGAATACAATCATCGTTAACAATGCGCACCAGTTTGGATTAAGTGACCTGCACCAGTTGCGGGGAAGGGTTGGCCGGAGCAATAAAAAAGCATTTTGTTACCTGGTTGCCCCGCCCATGAGCACCATGCCTCCCGACAGCCGCAAAAGGTTAAGCACCCTGGAACAATACAGCGACCTCGGCAGCGGATTCCAGATAGCCATGCGTGACCTGGATATCAGGGGCGCCGGCAATTTACTGGGTGGCGAGCAAAGCGGATTTATTGCAGAGATCGGTTTTGAAATGTACCAGAAAATACTGGATGAAGCGATCCGTGAATTAAAACGGAACGAATTCAGGGACTTGTATAAAGAAGAAATACAGAAACAGGATGATTTTGTAAGTGACTGCAGCATTGATACAGACCTGGAAATACTGATCCCTGATGAATATGTGGAAAGCATAACGGAAAGGCTTAGCCTTTATTCAAGGCTGGATAATTGTGAAACAGAAAAAGACCTGCAGGATTTTCATGTTGAAATGAATGACCGTTTTGGTCCCATACCTGCCCAGGTAGAAGACTTGTTTACAACGGTGAGATGCAGGAAACTTTCTGTTGAACTTGGCTTTGAAAAACTCTTTTTAAAGAACAATACACTCAAATGTTTTTTTGTAAGCAATCCGGATTCGCCCTATTTTCAAAGTGATACATTCACAGGTATCCTTAAATTCCTGCAAACGGGTACCAATAAAGGAAAATTAAAACAGGTTGGTAAAAATGGAATTCTGATTGTAGATGATGTGAAAACCATGAATGATTTGTTCTGGTTCATCAATAAAATGCATACCAGTATATTCAATAAATAATATTGCCACCCCGGCATGTTTTTCCAAATTTCTTTTCAATAGACTGTAATTGAAAAACTGCATCCAAAGAGCTTACCTAATCACAACCCCACTCCAAAGCAGAGAGGCGAATAACCTCAAACATTAAGGGTTCCCTTGAAACAATTAAATTCTAAATTGACAATACCGAAAAATTCTTACATTTTTTTTACAGGGCTGTAATTATTTATAGAGATAGGCTACTTATATACTGTTAACCGTCCGGACAATTATTCATGTTTAATCTTTAAAAAAAATGAGCATTTATCGTTTAACAAAAATTAAAACCCTTATAGAAAATGCTGTAATTCATTACACAGTTATATGTATACTGGCGACTGGCTTGATATTTATTCATCCTGTTAAAGCACAACAACAAACTGATAAACCGGGGAATTTTTATGCTATAACAGGCAATGGACTAACAGACACTTCATGGCTTTTTGGAACCTATCACCTGGCAAAAAGCAGCTATTTAGATGAAGTGCCGGCAGTTATGAATGCATTTAAAAAATCAAACGGGGTTGTGGTGGAACTGGTGATTGATTCTGCCAAATTACCTGCTATCTATACAATGGGCATGTTAAAGGATAAAAAGTTAACAGACCTGCTGGATAAGCCTTTTTCAGACAGTCTTGAAAC
>JAGPDJ010000110.1 GCA_018057635.1 Ferruginibacter sp.
CCTGCATGCTGTTCTGTAACATAAGTATCTAACTATATCATGCAGATTAAGAACCTTTACCTTTGCATTTCAGCATTATGTAGCAGCTTTGAAACAATTACACAATTACACGCCTGCTTTTTATTAACTTATTTATATGCCAAAAATTATTACCATTACATTAAATCCCGCAATAGATAAAAGTACTTCGGTTCCGGTACTGGTTCCTGAAAAAAAAATGAAATGCACATTGCCTGTATTTGAACCTGGCGGCGGAGGAATAAATGTTGCACGTGCCATTAAAAAACTGGGTGGCAATGCAACCGCATTGTATCTCGCAGGAGGTTATACCGGGAAATTCTTTACCCAGTTGCTGGACAGAGAGAACATTGATTCGATAGTAATTGAAATGGCAAATCATACCAGGGAGAACCTGATTGTATTGAACAGTACCGCTAATCTGCAATATCGTTTCGGTATGCCGGGGCCATTGGTTGAAGATGTAGAGTGGAAAAAATTACTTGATACACTTGAGAAAATAAACGGAATAGACTTTATCGTTGCCAGCGGAAGTTTGCCTCCCGGTGTGCCGGTTGATATATATGCCAGGATCGCTTCTGTTGCGAAAAGGAAAGGGACAAAGTGTGTGGTTGATACCTCCGGTGAAGCATTGCAATTAGCCGCCGAAGAAGGAGTTTATTTACTTAAGCCAAACCTGGGTGAATTGAGCTCACTCGTTGGCAGCGAAGAAATTAGTACTGGAATGGTGGATGATGTTGCAGCTACACTGATTGAAAATGGAAGAAGTGAAGTAGTGCTTGTGTCTATGGGAGCTGCAGGTGCCATGCTGGTTACAAAACAAACGGTAAAACAGTTGTCGGCACCGGTTGTTAAAAGAATAAGTACCGTTGGCGCAGGTGATAGCATGGTGGCAGGTATTATAATGGGCCTTAGTAAAGGTTTTTCCATTTTAGAATCTGCAAAATACGGAGTTGCCAGTGGTACCGCAGCAACAATAAATCCAGGAACAGAATTGTGCAGGCTGGAAGATGTGGAAAGACTTTATCCTTTAATAAAGGAAACAGGCGTGTAACAAAGATCACAGAGAAAAATAAGGTAACCAGATGAAAAGTTTATTTAAAATTTTAATAGCGATCATTGTACTGCAATCATGCGGTAACAAAAAAGAGAAAGTAAGCCCGCTAAAAGAAACGATCACAGAATCTGTTTATGCTTCCGGTATAATAAAAAGTATCAACCAGTACCAGGTATTTTCGCCGGTAAACGGATTGATTCAAAAAATTTTGGTACAGGAAGGTGATACTGTAAAAATAAACGATGATATCTTTCGTGTAAAAAGTGAAACAGCACGCCTGAATACAGAAAATGCGCAACTGGCTTCAGATTATGGAACTGTTAATTCAAATTCCGGTAAATTAAATGAAGCACAGGCAAATATCAACTTCCTTAAAACAAAGTTGAAAAATGATTCTTTGCTGATGGAACGGCAGCGGAATTTGTGGGCAGAACAAATAGGCACCCGCAATGAACTGGATCAGCGTGAACTGGCATATAAGAACGCTGTTGCCGCATACAGTGCTGCAGTATTCAGGTATCAAGATCTTAAAAGGCAACTCAGTTTTACCGAAGCACAATCAAAAAATAACCTCCAGATCAGCAAAACAATTGCCGGCGATTATACAATTAAAAGCCAGGTGAATGGCAGGGTTTATAACATAATTAAAAAGGAAGGAGAATCGGTAACAACTCAAACAGCAGTTGCAGTAATTGGCGGTGCCGGTGATTTTATTATAGAATTGCAGGTAGATGAATATGATATTCAGAAAATATTTGCAGGACAAAAAGTGCTAATTAAAATGGACAGCTATAAGAACGAGGTTTTTGAAGCAAGGGTTGATAGAATTATCCCTTTTATGAATGAGCGGAGCAGGTCATTTACTGTTGAAGCTGTTTTTATTACTAAACCAACTGCATTATTCCCAAACCTCACGGTAGAAGCGAATGTAATCATCCAGACAAAAAATGATGCAATTACCATTCCGGTAGACTATTTAATAAATGATTCATTGGTAATGCTATCATCCGGTGAAAAAAAGAAATTGGTAACCGGCTTAAAAGATTACCGGAAAGTAGAGATTTTAAGCGGACTTTCAACAGCAGATGTAATTATAAAACCTGCACCATGAACAACCGGTTAATCTTTAGTTTGTCAAAATCTTTGCTCATGGCACGCCTGCGGCAGACAATGATCGCAGCATTTGGGGTTACATTCAGTATAACCATGTTCATAACCCTGTTGAGCTTTATGGGTGGCTTAAATAATATGCTTGATGGATTGATTGTGAACCGTACGCCTCATGTTCGGATTTACAATGAAATTAAACCGGGAGAAATTCAGCCAGTAAATTTATCGCCTGAATACAAAAGGAATTATAATATGATCCGTTCTATAAAATCTGAAAGCAGCAGGCAGGATATTTACAATAGTGCAGCAGTTATTAAGGCCTTGCAGGAAGATGAAATGGTTTTGGGCCTTTCACCAAAAATAAATGCCCAGGTATTTTTCAACGACGGTGTTGTAGATATTACCGGTGTGTTGAATGGTATTGATGCAGCCGCAGAAATGAAGTTGTTTCATTTTAATGACTATGTAACAAGTGGAAAAGCAATAGATATCAATAACCTGGCAAACAGCATCATACTTGGAAAGCCACTTGCAGAAAAGCTGCAGGCTAATATTGGCGATATAATCCAGGTGATCACCATCAAAGGCGACAGGTTCCCGTTAAGGCTTGTAGGGCTTTATGAATCCGGTCTCAGGGATCTTGATAAAACACTGGGATTTACCAATATTAAAACCACGCAAAAAATACTGGGTAAAGCAAATAATTACATTACAGATATCCAGGTGAAATTGAATGATATTAAAATGGCGCCATTATTTGCAAAGAATTATTCAATGAAATTTAATACAGATGCAGAAGATATTCAAACAGCCAATTCACAATTTGAAACAGGCAGTTTTGTAAGAACTGTTATTTCTTATACTGTTGGCATAACCCTGCTTATTGTGGCAGGTTTTGGTATTTACAACATTCTGAATATGATGATCTATGAAAAAATGGATACCATTGCCATACTGAAAGCAACCGGGTTTGCAGGCCGGGATGTAAAAACCGTCTTTATTGTGATTGCTTTGAGTATAGGTATTGCAGGAGGATTGCTGGGATTGATCCTGGGTTTTGGCTTATCTTCTTTAATTGACCAGATCCCTTTTCATACAGCAGCATTACCTACCATCAAGACATACCCCGTGCAATACAATATAAAATTTTACGTGATCGGAATTGTCTTTTCGATCATCACTACATACCTGGCCGGCCTGTTCCCTGCAAGAAAAGCAAGTAAAATAGATCCGGTCATCATCATCAGAGGCAAATAATATGAGCAATACAATCCTGGAAGCCCGGCATATTAATAAATATTTTCACGATCCTGTAACCGTGAAGGTGCTGGATGATATAAATTTTTCGATTAGCAAAGAAGAATTTGTATCAGTGATCGGTAAATCAGGCTGTGGGAAATCAACCCTGCTTTATATATTGTCTACCATGGATACCGACTATGAAGGCGGGCTGCTTATAGATGGTATTAACATGAAAAGTAAAAAGGAAAAAGAACTGGCGCATATCCGAAACAGTAAGATCGGGTTCATTTTCCAGTTTCATTACCTGCTGAATGAATTTAGTGTATTGCGTAACGTGATGCTCCCTGGATTAAAACTTGCAGAATACACAGAAAAGGAAATAGAACACCGGGCAATGGAAAAACTACGCATGCTTGATATAGAACAGCTTGCTGTTAAAAGTGCCAGTAAATTATCCGGAGGAGAGAAACAACGTGTAGCTATTGCAAGGGCACTCATCAACGATCCGGAAATAATTATGGGCGATGAACCTACAGGTAACCTGGATAAAAAGAACAGGGAAATTGTATTCAATATATTTAAGCAACTTTCTGCCGAATTTCATCAAACTCTTTTAATTGTTACACATGATGATGAACTTACCCGGATTTCTAACCGCAGCATTGAAATGGAAGATGGTAAGATAATCAGGCAATGAAAAAGAAAAATCTTGAATATATTATCAGTAAAATATTTGATGATTTAGACAGGTCAGTTATTAACGTATCAAAGGGGTTTACTGCTGATGATATTCATGATTTCCGGTTGCAGGTAAAAGAGCTGAGGGCGTTATTACGGATGCTGTCAATTGATCCTGTTTGCAGTAAAAAACTCAAAGTCCCACGGAGGATCAAATATATTTACACTGTATCCGGCCGGTTGCGTGACCTGCAGATATTCCGGGGAATAATTAAATATTATTTCACCAGCAGTCAATATCCTGAAAACTTCCTGAAATTGCTTAAAAGGAAAAAAGATAAATATACCAGGGAATTTAAAAAAGCAATTGACAATAAACGCTTCAGCAATTCAGCAAAAAAATTACATCATAAAATACATGGTATTCTTCGGCCGGGTATTGCATCTTATTTCTATGATAGAAAAATTGGAAATATCAGGTATATACTGAGCAGAAATGGTATTGATGATGAAGGGTTTCACCATATCCGGAAAAATATAAAAGACATCCAGTATATAAATAAACTTGCAACAAACTATACAGATTACGATGTGTTTTTTGGTAAATGCAAAATTTTTTCAACAGCAGAGCAGTTGGCATACGAATTAGGACAGATCAATGATCTGTGTACTGTGCTTGCTTTTTTGAAGCCATCCCGCCTAAATAAAATACCCGACCAGGAGAAAACCAGGCTTTACAGGCTCAGGCAACAATGTTTTAGCAACAAAGAATCGCTGAAAGCCGCTGTGTTTAAGAAATTAATTGAATTGGATTTATAATACCATTTATCTGAATGACGATAATCATGAAATGATTTGCCTGCGGTCATGAACACAAATTCTATTTAATTCTACCTTGTTTATGAGTTTTAATGAGCATAATTGTAAGCTGAAAAATTAAACCAGGGATTTAAATGAAAAGCTGAATCATGAAAGAAACATTTGCAAAAGTTGAAGAAATGGCTGATCATATAAAAGAGTATATGAATAACCGGATAACAACTGTTAAACTTAAAACTGCTGAAAAAAGTTCAAAAATACTGGCACAGATTATTACTTTAACTATCGTACTAGTCATTTTCTTAATATTTATTGTGTTTGCAGGAATTGCCCTGGCTTATGCCCTGGCAAGATTAACAGGTGAGTTTTACTGGGGATTTCTGATCGTGGCAGTTCTTTTTCTGTTATTAGCCTTGCTTATATGGAAGACAAAGGAAAAACTTATTCGGTTACCTATTATGAATTCAATATTGCATCAATTATTCAATGAACAAGATAATGATGAAAAAAATTAGCAGCATAAAGCAATTGGAGGAAGAGAAACAAAAATTATTTCGGCGGCAGCTTGAACTGGAAAAGGTTATCAAATATGATTGGCGTGATGTGAAAGAGAGTTTTAATCCGTTACATATTGCCAATAGTATTATTTCCGGTTTTAATAAAAAAAGGATAGCGAAAACAAACACTCTTTTATTGCGGAAAATATTTCTGAAATGTTTTCAAATTATACCAGAAAGCTAACTGGAAAATTTGAACAAAAGCTTACAGATTGGCTGAAATCCGATCATAGTTAAGTAATCTAAGCTTAATTATATTAACATGCATTTTAGGTTTAACAAAACCAAAGTTTAATAAAGTGGAGAAGAGAAAATAGAGAACCATAAGATGAGCATAAATATATTCAGAAAAGCTTTTTTTATTTTTGTTGCCAACCTGTTTACTTTTCACTTGAATGCACAGGTGCTGCATAAAAGCCTTGATCAGTTTCTTAATTCAGCTACATTATCTGCATATAGTTTAAAATTTGAAAAAGAGGTCCGCCGGTTTTATTTACTCAATGGTTACGGGTTTGCCTGGTTAAACGGCAATGATGGAAATATATCATTATTGGCAGGTTTTATTAAACAGGCGGATGCACTGGGCCTGGAACAGGAAGATTACCAGCCGGGATTGATAAAAGTATATAAAAAAGGGTTGTTTATAAATGTATCGGAACAGGATTCTTTTATTGCTGAAGTGAAATTTACTGACGCTGCCATTCATTTCCTGCATGATGTTTTAATGGGTAATAAGCAACAGAAGCTTTCTTATAACGGGTTACATTATACGCCTGAATGTTATGATATTGCATTGATGTTATTTACTAAAATGGAAAATGGATTATCACCTTCATTTATTACTGAAATTGAACCAACTTACCCGGAATACCTGTCAGTAAAGCAAATGCTGAACAATTTTATGAAAATAATTAATGAGCCGGGATTTACTGATGTGTTAGTTGGTTCGCCACAGGTAAACGGCAAAAACACGGCTTTGTTGTGGCGTCTTTACCAGTTAGGAATTATTGATTCAGACACTTTGAAATCAGCCGTTATTATTAAAGAAAAAGTTAAAGAGGCACAAAAGCTTTTTAATTTGTTGAATGATGGAGTATTAAGAAGTACGACTTTAAAAGAATTCAATATGCCTTTGATTTCCAGGGTGAATTCATTGAAGTATACATTGAATACAATCAGGTGGTTGAGTTGTATCAGGAAATCAGAAAATATCATTGTTGTTAATATTCCTTCAGCAACTTTACTTTTATATGGCGGATCAGAAACAATCTTTGAATCAAGCGTAATTGTCGGGAAAAAGCTTACGCCAACACCTACACTTTGCAGTAATATTACAGAAGTGATTTTATACCCGTACTGGCATGTTCCTTTTAAAATAGCAACCAGGGAGCTCCTGCCGCGTATTAAAAGAAATGTGGGTTACCTGGATGAAAATAATTTCCAGGTATTAAACCTTAAGGGTAATGTTGTTGATGCCCGTTCTGTTAACTGGTCTGTTTTAAATTCATCATATTTTCCATACCTGATCAGGCAATCAACCGGTTGCGATAACTCGCTTGGACTTATTAAGCTAAATTTTTACAATCCATTCAGCGTTTACCTGCACGATACACCAAACAAATTGCTTTTCTCTTTAAACAGGCGGTATTTTAGCCATGGATGCATGAGGGTTGAGAAAGCTATGGAACTGGGCCGATATATTCTCAGAGATAATAGGATAGCTATAGATACGCTAACTCAAATGGGGTGTCTTGTTAATATGGAACCGGT
Organism: Ferruginibacter sp.; assembly: GCA_018057635.1. The sequence continues at coordinate 7,252 of JAGPDJ010000110.1, forward strand.
AACTGTTCCTGCTTCACAGGCTTTGCCTGTTTTTGTTTTGTACCAAACAGCCTGGGTTGATTCTTTGCACCGGGTTAGTTTTTTTGAAGATGTATATTCAAAATTCAGTGAATAGTTATTTTTTAATGACAATTGTTTCAGTTCATGCTGATAAGCATCATGGAA
>JAGPDJ010000111.1 GCA_018057635.1 Ferruginibacter sp.
AGTAGGATATAACTTAAAACTGATCTCCATCAATGGGCGTGGGCCAACTATGCTCATATCGCCCTTAAACACATTGATGATCTGCGGCAATTCATTTAACTTACTCATTCTTAAGAACTTACCAAATTTTGTAACCCTTGGGTCATTACGTAATGTAATTTCACCGGTTCCAATATTTGGACTGTTCTTTATCATGGTAGCAAATTTCCATATATAAAACGGTTTATTCCTGTAACCGATCCTTTTTTGTAAATAAAACACTTCGTGTTCGCCAGTAAACAGCAGAATGATTATAACAGGAATAAGTACAGGCAACAACAATACCAATGCGAGTGAAGCGATTAACAGATCTATGATTCTTTTGAGTAATATATACATGATACGAGATGCAGGATACAAGATACAGGATAGTTGTATACAAGATGCTGTTTATCCGGTGCAAATATAATATGAACAGGAATCTGTTAACCAAAGAGAGGCTTTTTCTAGAAGATTTCCTTTATTTTTTCGCTTACCGCCTTAAGTTGTTCGTTCGTTATATTGGTTGAACAGGGTATGCTGAGACAATGTTTGTAAAGAAAATCGGAGCGGTCTGTTTTGTTGTAATAAATATTATCTGTAAACATACGGAGTTGGTTCATTGGGACCCAGAAAGGCCGGCTTTGCATTTTATGGTCGTTTAGAATCTTTAAGACATCCCGCTGGCTGCTGGTTTTAATGGTTGGCAACCACCAGTTGGGATTCACATTGTCATCAACCTGCTGAAAACTGATATCTCCAACGCCCATCAATGCTTCTTTATAAAATGCAATGATCTCCTTTTTTCTTTTAATGAAAGATGGAAGCAATTCCATTTGTGCAACGCCCATGGCAGCAGCCACATTTACCAGCCGGTAGTTATACCCAATTTCATCATGAATATATTCAAATGAATCACTTTTTGCCTGGGTAGTGAGGTGCTTGGCTTTTTTAGCCAGCGCTTCATCATCTGTAACGATCATTCCACCGCCACCAGTTGTTATGATCTTATTACCATTATAGCTGAATGTGCCCAGCAAACCAAAACTTCCGGCATGCTTTCCTTTATAATAACTTCCCAATGCTTCGGTAGAATCTTCAATAACAATCAGATGGTGCTTTTTTGAAAGAGACATCAACCTGTCCATATCGCACATGTTACCCAATACATGCACCGGCATGATTGCCGGGATGCGCTTTCCGTCTTTTTTATAATGACAAACATTATCCCGTTGTTCTGTTTCATTATCCAGGAATTCTTCCAGCAGGTTGAGGTCCATCTGCCAGCTGTTTTCATCTGTATCTATAAAAATGGGATTGGCACCTGTGTATTTTATTGAATTGCAGGTAGCTATAAACGTTATGTTTGGAGTGATCACATAATCATGTTCATTGATACCAAGCATCACGAGGCAAATATGCAGTGCGGTGGTTCCGCTGCTGGTAGCTACTGCAAACTTTGTACCTGCAAATTCTGCAGTCATTTTTTCAAACTGATCTACATAAGAGCCAACACTGCTTACCCAACCTGTATCCAGGCAATCCTTCACATATTTCCATTCGTTGCCAGAGATGTTGGGGCCAGATAATAATAACATATAAAACGATTTGAAAATTTGAAAATTTGAAGATTTGAAGATTTGAAGATTTGAAGATTGATCAAATCCCCGGCACATTCAAATTTTTAGATATTCAAATTATATATTCCTGAATTTTTGCTGAAAAGAATCGGTTACAATTCCTGTTTTAAGTAAAGCATAGATCTCTTTAACTCCCTGCGGCACTTTTTTAGTGATTGTGTACCCCAGCTGGTCCTTTATCTTATCAAAGTTAACGCGGTAATCACGCGGGTCTTCGGCGCTATCCACATAATTCACTTTTACATTGGGTACCACTTTGCATACTTCTTCAATGATCATTCCTTTGTTATAATTTTCTTCTGTGCTACCAACATTGAAAACATTGGCTTTTACTTTTTCTTCTGGGCTTTCCAATACAAGCACAACAGCCCTGGCAAGGTCTTCTACATGGCAATAAGGCCTCCAGAATTGTGCTCCCCATATTTCCTGTTCACCGTGAATGGCTGCATTCCTGGTAAATTCATTTACAGTAAGGTCGAATCGGATGCGCGGGGAAAAACCGTAAACTGTGCTAAAACGCAGTGATGTGCTGCATATACCGGCATCTTTCCTTTCTTCCAGCAGGTATTTTTCAAATTTCACTTTTAACTCTGCATACAATGATACCGGGTTTAACGGAGACGTTTCCGTTACAAATGAATCAGGGTCGGGCATTTTTCCATAATTACTGCAGGTGCTGGCAAAAACAAAACGTTTTACACCGGCTTTTTCTGCCGCTTCAAACAAAGCCACACTTGCATGCCAGTTAGTTTCATTTGCTTCATCGCTGTATTTTTTACAGGCAGGGTCGCCAACGATTGCTGCAAGATGTGCAATTGCGTCTACGCCTTCCAGTGCTTTCTCCACTTCACTGCTGTTCCTTACATCTCCAAACATGAACTCAAAATCGGGGTTAAGCATTACTTCATACAAGGCATCACCGCCAAATTTTAAATTGTCGAATGCCCTTACCTGGTAACCTTTTCCCAATAATTGCCTTACCAAAACCGATCCTATATAACCTGCACCTCCTGTAACCAATACCTTCATATTCTTATTTATTTAACTGTTTTTTTAATTTTTTATAAGCGCCCATGATCTTTTTTTCCGATGACCGCGGGTAAGCAACCTGGTTATCGATCTGCAAAAAAACAAATTCATCAGATATCAACGGCTGCCTTTTATTTTGTTCATAACTGAATTGGTTAAACCAGCAATCATAATGATTGAGCAATTCAATACAATCCTGCTGCAAGTTAACGGGAATAATATTTATTTTATCAAGTACCAACTGATAAATCATTTCATTGGCCTTCCTGATATTCAGTGCGTGAAGGTATATTTTATTAGTCATGTACTTTTCATACGCCCTGCATGACAGGCGAAATAAAAAACTGATGGGTACCAGGAATTCTTCAAAATCCCTGTTTTCAACTATCTTATTTTTTTTCATCCACTAATTTAAAGATATTATCACCTACCTGCATAAATGCCCAGTGTTTGATGAAATTGGTGGCTTTTATGCGCCGGTTCATTTCTTCTACCGGCATATCAGGTGTTATCCTGCAAAGCCGGTTTAGTTCTTTTCTCAAATAAGGTTTTCTTGTCCAGGTTTCAGGTGATTCCGGCAATTGTTTTTCCTGGATGATAGTATCCAGCACTTCAAAACACTGGTTAAGAATTAATGAGTAACAACGCTGTGTAATGGAGAATACGGTATCGGTTTTATATACCGGGAACCTTTTTACAGAAATTATTTTACCGGTATCTACTTTTGCAAGCATGTGGTGGCAGGTAACCCCATATTCTGAAACGCCATCATATACAGCAAAATTGGTGCATCCAATACCCGGATATTCCGGTGGACCAGGATGAAAATTGATTGCTGCAATCGTTGCTTTTTTTAAAACAGCATCCGGTATGATCCATTGCGATAAATAAGAAATAATGATATCGCCTTCCCAATCTGATGCTTCTTTTGGAAACTGTTCGCCCCTTTTTCCATAAATGGTGAGGGTTCCGGGAAAATGTAAACTCACAAATTCCCCGGCATATTTAGAATACTGGTCATCTGCTTTTCCTATGAATAGAATTTTGGGCTTTTTGGGAGCAGGTACTGCCTCTGGCTTAATTAATTCAACTGATTTTTTAGCTTGCCTGGATTCCATATCCCTGGAAGGGTTTCCAACAACAACGGTGTTATCAGGCACATCTTTGATTACAACGGCACCGGCACCGATCATACAATTCTTTCCAACATGCACCCCTTGCCTGATCACTGCATTGGCGCCTACAAAAGTTCCCTTACCAATGCTTACATTGCCACATAAAACAGTGCCGGGGCCAACATGAACGAAATCATCCACTTCGCATTCGTGTTCAATGATACAACCGGTATTGCAGATCACTGCATTGCCAATACGGGAAAGGGCATTAATTGAAACGTTTGAGCTGATCATGATGCCACGACCTGCCAATGTTGCCTTAGAATCTATGGCAGCTGAAGGATGTATGGCATTTACCGGCAAACAGCCCTGTGCAGCAAAATTCTCATAAATTTTCTGCCTGATCGCATTATCGCCTATAGCAATAAAAAAATCATCATTTTTTAAAACATCAAAAGCCTCCTGGGAGGTTTCCTTGCCAAAGTATTTGAGATTATAGGGATTAACGGCTTTTTCCTGGTTGTCAAAATAACCAGAAACCTTAATCCCCAGGGCATCAAAAATACCATACACAACATAAGAGTGCCCGGAATAGCCAATTAAGATCATTTATTTTTCATTTATTTGCTTCCGCAAGGTACTTATTTATTTACGGGCAATGGTGGCCCAACCGCCTCCAATCCTGATAATTTCCAGTTTATTTTCCGGTATTCCGGCATTTTTGTGCAGGTCTTTTATCTGCTGCTCGGTATAATGAAACAACGGGCAGGTGTACCGGTACCTGCGTAATGCCATCCGCAATCCATTCTCGGGCCAGGAAGCCATAAAAGATTTGGTTGACAACTGACTCATCCTGCTTAACAAAGCCTGTGCTTGTTCTACATAGTCGAAAACGCCTAAAGCATACGAATAATCGAATTTTTTAGTGCCAAAATCATAAGTAAGCACATCTCCCAAAACAAATGTGCATTTATCAGACACGCCTTCTTCTTTCACTGTATTGTTGGCATAGTCTATCATTTGCTGAGCGAAATCAACTCCAAAAATATGGGCAGCGCCTGCATTTTTAATGAGTGAAACGCTGTTTACACCGGGACCTGAGCCAATATCCAGAACAGCTGCATTGGGAATTTCCTTACAAGCTTTTACAGCTACTGCCTGTCTTTCATATACTCCTTTCCTGAAAACACGGTCAAACGCAGATGGTTTTTTATAATAGTTCCCGAATAAATCACTCCTGGCATCCCAATAGTTTTGTACTGTTTCCGTTTTTTTTGACATATGTTGCTTTTTGTAAACAGGTAATAAATTGATGTTGGCTCAAAAGGGTTTTGATTTTACCCCGTATTGAGTTCCTGAATAAATTCCAGCGCAAATTTAGGGCAAGAACATTTAATCTGGAATAAGCGGCACCTGCCGGGAAATTAGATGTTACATCAAGGTGTGCAGTATCAAATTCATAGGGGTGCATATATATCATACTGTCTTTTTGTTTTTTTGAAAGATCCCTGAAAACTTTATTCACGAAGAACTTTGGCATCAGCCTGATATAACCTCCACCAGATACAGGCCATTTTTTCCCGGCATAATCAGCTACAGTTAAAGGTAATTCAACCAGTTGTTTCCCATTTGGCAATTCATATAACTGGTCTTTGTCGCTAAAGCCTTCAATACCATACCGGGGCATTTTTATTGGAAATATACTGCTGTCGTATTCAAGCCCGAGCTCTGCCAGCAATTCGAGCAACCACAGATTGGATTCATTAACGGAGAAGAATGGCGCCCTGTAACCGTACACTTTTTCGCCGGTGACTCCTGAAACAATATCAATACATTCCTGCAGGTCTTTTCTCGCATCATCTTTTGTTAAAGAAAACATGGCTTTATGGTTCTGCCCGTGAATGGCTATTTCATGACCGCGGGCGGCAATTTCTTTCACAAGGCCCGGGCGGTATTTTGCCAGCATTCCAAGGATAAAGAATGTGGCTTTGCTGTTTGTTTCATCCAGCATATCCAGCATGATGGATGTCTGCCTTTCAATAGCACCGTTCACCGGTTCTGTTACCTTGTTAAAGTGGTACATACCCAGCAACTGTCCAAAGTCTTCCCAGTCTATTGAAAGTGTACTGTAACTCATTTTGCAGTATTGATATTTTCAATCGCGTTCAAATATGCATCAATCACTATTTGCTTATCGAATTCCCTGATCACTTTTTGCCTGGCTTTTATACCCATGCCCGCACGTAATGCCGGAGACAGGGCGGCCATCATTTTCATTTTTGATGCAAGGTCGGATACATCCTTCACTTTACATAAAAATCCCGTTACGCCATCCTCAATAATTTCTTTACATCCGGTAGTATTGCAGGTGATGCAGGGCCTTTCCATTGCAGCAGCTTCCAGTAACACGTTGCTCGTTCCTTCGCGGTAAGACGGCAGTACAATGCAATCGGCCCCGGCAATATGCGGACGAACATCTTTTGCATCTCCGGAGTACACTATGATATTTTCGTCTACCCATTTACGTAACTCCTTTTCCGTTACGGTATTGTCTTTCAGGTTTTGCAGCCATACCGGGCCCAGCACCCTGAACTCAGCACCGGGCAATTCCATATTCAGCAGGCGGGATGCTTCCACATATTCAAGGATACCTTTATCTTTAACCAGCCTGCTGATAAACAGGAAAATAAATTTACCATCAGGGTTTCTTGCCGGCATGGGGCTGTAATACGTGTAGTCGATACCTGATCCCGGTATCCTTTCTGCTTTGCCTGCTGTAACAAAACCTTTCTCAACAAAAATATTCATGTCATCATAATTCTGGAAAAATATCTTCGTTGTTTTCCTGAGTACAAATTTATACAATGTCCTTGCTGCCCGGTAGGCAATATTTTTCCTGGCAAACAAAGGGCCAATACCTGTTATATTTGTTATGGTTGGAATTTGCTGTAACCTGGTTACCACATTGCCCCAGATGGCTGGGCGGATGGTGAATGTAAGACAAACCGAAGCCCTGGTTTCTTTTAATGCTTTTGAAAGGTTATGCATGTAAATGAAAATATCGAGCGGATTTTGAGTACTGCCTTTTACATCAATTACATTGAATCCATTTTTCCTGGCCTGTTCCATATCTGCATTATTACCCGTTGTGAGAATGGTTACCAGGTAACCATTCTCCATAAGCGACCGGGTTAATTTTTCCCTGATCGTATTGGTTGCAATGATATTATTTTCTATGATGGCAATATTTACAGGCATCTCTTTATTTGAGGTAGATTTTTTTGTACCATACTTCCAGGGAAAACAGCATCCACAAAATCTTGGCTCTTTTTTCAGATGGCATTTTTATTGTATTGTTCAAAACTTTTAAAACAAACTGCTGGTCCAGTAATTCTTTGTTCAATGCACCGGTTGCGCCAACATAATCATGTATCAGGTCTTTCAGTTCATGGTTAACCCAGTTTTTAAGGGGAATTTCAAATCCCCTTTTGGGCTGGTTTACCAATGCGGGCGGCAGGTATTTTTTTGCGAGTGTGCGTAACAGGTATTTGGTATTGCTCCCTTTAATTTTTAAACTGTCATGCAT